>JBIKWV010000749.1:0-3462 GCA_044356135.1 Elainellaceae cyanobacterium | reverse complement strand
TGTCGAGAACCAGCCAAAGACATCGGGGATCTGGTGTTGTTCTAGACGTGTTGATGGTTTTGGCGGGAGCTAAAGCTGATCGGGATCAATTCCCCGCTGTCGCAGTTTCTCCAGCAGATTCTCGCGCAGTCGTTGCTCTTGCTCACGCATCCGGCGCTCCTCTGCGAACTGCTGCTCGGCCACTTCTCGTTGCTGCCGCTCCTGTTCTGCCCGCTGCCGCTCCTGTTCTGCCCGCTGCCGTTCCAGAGCCAGCATATTTTCGGGAGCAGGCAGGCGGTTTCCCGCCTCATCATACCAGTACAACCAGTTCTGGCGGGGGCTGCCATCGTGACTCCCCATTTCCATGCCAATTCCCAGTCCGATCTCCGGCATCCAGATCGGGTTCCCCGACTGTTTCACATACCTGCCATTTTCCAGGCGATAAACCTCAAACGGCTCATGCTTATCCCGTTTTGAATGGTTAGGGTTGAACACCGTGTAGTACAGGATACCCATTAAAGCGTACTCCTGCATTTTGTCGCTGTACTCGCCCCCTTGTGATTTCGATACAACCTCCAGCACCCACTGGGGCATCACTCCATTTTCTTGAGGGACAACGTAGCTCAACCGCAACTTGCCATTGGGTCGAAACAGTGGTGTCCCCAAACTCAAAAAGCCGTCGGGACCAATGGCCGATTTTTGTGCGTCGTAATAGACCCCCAGGTTAATGCCCATAAACCAGTCGGTTCGCCCTGTCCAGTGCAGCAATAAAATCGCCCGCAGCAGGAAGGGTGCAAGAAGCTGGAGTTCGTTATCCACGGGCTGGTTGTCGGTGTCGGGGAGGTCATCCTCGGTCAGGAGGAATGGCAGCGGCTGAGACTGTACCATCGGGTGCCCTCTGGAAGAGTGCTTTCAGCTTATCAAATGGGAAGGGGGTGTACCAGTGAGGGAGCGATCAGATGGCGGCACAGATCTCCGAGGTCTTTTCCTGCTCTGCGACAACTTCCGCTGCGCCTCACAAGACCTCGGAGATCGTGGAGGGTGGGAGCGATCGCCCAGCAAACCATCTCCCTCAAATACCCAGCTTTTACCCCAAACCGATCGCTCACCCAATCCATTCAAACCAAAAAATTTCGATCGCGCTAACGCGCGAAAAAGTGCAAAAAGCCGGAGGGCAAAGGGCAAAAAGGCAAGATAGCAAAGAGCTACAAAGTCTTCGGAACCTCGCACACTACGCGGAAACCGAAATCGTAGTCGCCGTTACCGGGATCGAAGTAGTCGCGACACGCCGAGCGACAAAACCTCGGAGGGTAGTTCCAGGAGCCGCCGCGTAGAACTCTGTGAGCGCCCTTTCCACCCGTTATCCAGGCACTTCCATCCGTTGGCCCACCTTGATAATTTTCATGCCAGTGGTCGGCGCACCACTCCCAAACGTTGCCGTGCATGTCATAGAGGCCAAAGGCATTGGCGATCGCAAAACTCCCAACAGGCGTAGTCTGCTCTCGATACTTTCCCTTCGGTCCAGAACCATAGTTGCCGGGATAAGTTTTGCCCTGATATTCCCAATCGGTTCCTCGATAATTGGCTAAATCAGTCGCGATGGTTTCTCCAAAATGAAAGGGTGTAGTGGTTCCTGCACGGCAAGCGTACTCCCATTCCGCTTCGCTGGGCAGGCGATAGGTGCGTCCGGTTTTCTGGGTGAGGCGATCGCAAAACTTCACCGCATCATTCCAGGACACCTGCTTCGCCGGACAGTTCTCTCCGTCATTAAACTCAGATAGATTAGTCCCCATGAACGCTTCGTACTGAACCTGTGTTATAGGATAACGTCCCATAAAAAATGCAGGAACCTGGACTAATCGCTGTGGGGATTCCTCTAATTCTCGTCCCTCTTCATCTTCCGGTGAACCCATTGTGAAAGAACCGGCTGGAATCGCAACCATTGCTAGACGAACTCCAACGCACAGCTCCTCTTCAAAAGACTTTGCCTGTCCTTGTTTTCTGCCCGTCTCCCGGCCATGCTCATCAATTTTGACTACCTCAAAGCTAAAGGTTTTAAGTTGAAGATTAGGCAACAGAAACGGTGGTGCAGATATGTAGTCTTCAACTGGAGTAAATGATGAGGTCGATCCTGGACTATCAATAAACAAATACTTAAACTCGACCTGAGACCCAATTTCTCTTACATCTTCATCTCGTAACCCCAGCATCTTCTGAAAATCCTTGAGGTCGATCAAAGCTCTTTGGCTCAATGGATTCTCCTCCGCCAACGCCTCAACCAAACACTCCTCATACTCCTTCAGCTTCTGCTGAAACTCCTGATGAGGCCGCAGCACCTCAGCTTCGATCGCCCCTGCTACCTCTGCCGACAGGCCCAGCTCCAGCCGCTTGCGGTTCAAAATTCTCCGACCCGGAACCGTAAACCGTCCCTGCTCTACCCTGCGCTCCACCTCTTTGCGGTACTTGAGCTGTGGTTCATCCTTGGGCGATTTGCACAGCACAATCCGATGTCCCTCCCGCACCGGATAAAACTCTGGGGTCATTGCCGGAGCCGTCTCCTTCACTTTGGCGTAGACATACTGGTGCAGTTCATCTGCCGAAATCAGGCCGTCATCGTCCAGATCGGCGGCTCCCTTCTCCATACCCTCCACCAGAAAGTGGGTGTAGATGGACAGCGCAAAGTCATCGCCCTCGAAGGCGTACTGAGTGGATGTCGCAGCGGTGAGAATGGCACGTCCTTTGCCGCCGAGCTGCGCCTGGAGGTCCACGCTGCCGTCATCTTTGATAGTCATTCCTTTGGCGATCGCCCCGCTGAAGCAGCTATCCAGAATAATTACCTGCCGTTCCGAGCGGCTTTCGCCCATTTGTTCGTGCAGAAAGGTGGCGGCAACAGCGGTACTTCTGACCAGTTTGCCGTTTTCGGTGCGAGTGGTCGGGGTAGAGAGATACAGCTTACCGAAGTCGTCCTTGATGCCGTGGCCGGAGAAGTAGAGCAGCAGCAGGTCGTCTTTCTGGCGGTTCTGGAACAGTTGCTCGATCGCCTCCTCCATCGCCTGACGCTGTGGGTTCAGCAATACCTGAACGTCGTCAAACTCACCCATTCCAGGATTGAGCAAAACTCCTCGCAGCGCCTCCAGATCTGCTGCTGCTTTAGGTAATTGTCTCAATTCCAACGCATACTCGCCTACGCCCACCAGCAGCGCAATCTTCCTCATGCCGCCTTTTGACCCGCCAATATTCTCTGATTTACACCCACTATACTGAGGAAACAGCTTAAATATTGGAATCCTCACCATGTCCCCCTTTCCAGGAATGGATCCCTACCTGGAATACCCCGCCTTCTGGTCGTCGTTCCATACACGACTGATTGTGGCGATCGCCGAAACCATCGAACCTCAGCTGGGGCCGCAGTATTACGTCGAGGTTGAGTCCCGCACCTATCAGAGTGACGACAGCGATAATGAATTGCTGATTGGCATCCCT
>JBIKWV010000968.1:0-2737 GCA_044356135.1 Elainellaceae cyanobacterium | reverse complement strand
AAGGGTGGAAAGTACTGTATTAGGACTTCCAAAAATAAAACCGTCCCATTTTTGAGTGAGAGGGCGGCTTAGCCGCCCTCTCACTCAAAAATGGGACGATTATTTACCGGGAAGTCCCTTAGCAGGTTTACGGTGACCAGGCTTTGGCTGCACAGAGCGAACAGACGGACCAGCGTTCCAGTTCTCCGGGCGGCGTAGGGCAGCGACAATGGGGACAGAGCGGGAGCTGTTGCGATCGCGTCTGCATCTGTCTGGCCCAACCGCGAAAAGCGGCCTCTGGTGTCTGGGGAGCGCTGCCAGCATGAGCGGCATCCTGCGCCTGAATTCTGCTGGGATGCTGTTTCCAGATGCGGTCATACTCCAACTCTGGGGGCTGGTCGCCTTCGTAGTTCCAGTAGGCGGTTGAGAAACGAATGTCGGTCAGGGCATTAGGAACCTGCTCATTGAGTTTGGTCAGAATGCGCGATCGCTCATACATCAGATTCTGTGCCCAGGCGGGACTGGCAGTTGCCACCTGTAGCACCTGCCGCTGGATGGCGTGGGGGCGAGTATGGTTGGCCACCGCTGTGCCAACGATGCTGGGCCAGCATCGCCGCACCTGTTGGAGTTGACGCCGCGTCTGCCAGCCATCCTGTTGCTCCAGCGCGGTGAGTATCTGGCGGATTGCGTCGAAGGACATTTCTCGAATTGCCCTGTTTTATTGCTTTAATTACAGAATAATATTGATAGCCCCTGTCCCTTCCGGCCTGCAACTTCAAGCGTTAAGACCCGTCTACACACTGGGGGTTGAGTTCTATACTAGCGGTAAGCTGGGGTAACCAAACTATCTATTTCAGAGGGGAACGGCTAATGTCTAAGTCTGCCGCCCTCTACACCTCTGCCCCCAATCCTTCTCTTTCCCTCATTTTTCCCGGTAGGAGTACCGCGATGCGACGACGACCCACAGGAGAGCCGACTGCCCTGCCTTCACAATCGCTGCACCCCAACCTCCAGGGTGTTCTGCAAAGTTTGGATGTGGGGTTGGACGAAGAGCTGGCTCGCTATCGCAAGTCGCGATTGCGGAAGGTGGCTCGCAAGCCTGGACTCCCTGCTGTGGCAAATGCGCCCCGTCCGGTGCCGCCACCGCCACCGCCCCATCGGGGAATCACCCTGGCATCAGTAGCTGGCTCAACCCCAGTTCTTCCTCTGCCTGCAATGCCGGATGTCTGGGAGGAATCCGGTCAGGAGGCAGGAACCCCGGCGACCACTGTCTCAATTTCCCATGCAATCGCTGACGAAGCGTTTCAGGAGTCGTCCGATCAATTGCTGCATGGACTGTCAACCCCAGAACTGGAAAACCGTGAACCCTCTGAGCCGGGAATGCTGTCCAGTCTGCTCACGCCCCTGGGAATTGGATCGCTGCTGTTGCTGTTGCTGTCCAGTGTTACCTTTGGCTACCTGCTGATGAATCCCGCCAGCCTGTGGTTCCTGGGGGGAAACAGCGCCTCCAGCCCGAGCAATTCTGGTGCTCCTTCGGGAGGAACGCCTCCCGGTAGCAGCGCGAATCTGCCCACTTCTCCCAATCTGGCCAACCAAGAATTTGTTGATCTCAACCTCGACAATCTGAGCAATCTGCCTGTCAAGCCTTCCCCAACGGCTCCTGTTGCTGTGCCGACCAGCCCAACGGTGGTGGGTGCAGGTCCCCTGGTGGTGCCTGCTTCGCCCGTCCCGGCGGAGCCAGCGGTGACGGTGCCTCGCCAGTCGGAACCGGAGGCATCCCGCGAGACCCCACAGGCCCCCCGTGCGACTGCTCCTGAACCCAGGGACAGTCGCCCAACCCGGCGGGCACGCCGCACTCGTCGGACTGAAACCGCCGCTGCCCCAGAGCCGAGTCGCTCCAGCCGTTCCAGTCAGACTGTGGCAACGCCGACACCGTCGGCTCCTGTGCGATCGCCCGCTGCGTCTCCTGCTCCCGTGTCTGCTGCCGCTGCCAATTCTGCCCCGGTAGCTTCGACGGTTCCGGCATCTCCTGCGCCTTCGGTGGCAACCGCTCCTGCCCCGGCAACGGCTTCTCCGCGACCCGGTCGGTATTATGTTGTTACGGAATATAGTGGCGATCGCAGCCTGAACCGAGCCAGACGGGCGGTGAACGATGCCTACGTGCGCAACTTCAACAGCGGTGCAAAGGTGCAAATGGGCGTGTTTAGTGAGGCAGAACGGGCTGAGGAGCTGACTCAGGACTTACAGCGGCGAGGCATTCCAGCCCAGGTGTTGCGTGAGGGCAACTGATTCCATGTCACAAATTGGGCTGCGATCGCGCCTCTTTTTCTCCCACATCATCGTCATGCTGGTGGGCATTATTACCCTGACGGTGATTGGCAAGGTGTCTTCGCCCCGCTTTTTTGTGGTGTACTTGCAGACCATTGAAGCCCGCGGGCTAAGTGTTCGGCAGGTGCGGACGGAGCTGGTGCGCGGGTTTGAATTTGCCTGGACGCGGGGAGCTGTCTGGTCGATGGTGGTTGGAGCTTCGGCAGCAGGGGGACTCAGCTACCTGGTGGCCAGACGTATTGTTCAGCCGCTGATTCAAATGGAGGAGATCACCAAGAAGTTTGCCTCCGGTCAGCTTGATGCACGGGTACCCAGTAACGAAATTCCCGAATTGGATCAGCTCGCCACCAGCTTTAACCGGATGGCCAATGAGTTGGAGGGGGTCGAGCAGCGCCGTCGAGAACTGGTCAGTGATCTCACCCATGAACTC
>JBIKWV010000748.1:0-3467 GCA_044356135.1 Elainellaceae cyanobacterium | reverse complement strand
TGAAGGAACAGCACGGCGGGGACGAGTCAGCTTAGGGCCGTCTCCCTTCTGCATCCGTCGCACTCCCAGGAACATTCCAACGATGGATAGGCTAACCGTCATACCCGTGATCGGTCCCAGAATGGGCAGACGGTTGCGGGCGATCGCCATCAGCAGATCCGGAACCGACGCAGTGGGGAGGATGTACTGGATCATAAGGAACATCAGCAGGTCGAAAGTCTTGCGCGTTCCCATGCGGTTGCGGGTGATCAGCCGCCAGTAGTCGAGATAGCGCTGGTAGCCACCTTCAGCCCAGCGGTTGCGCTGATGCCACAGACTGATGGCACGGGTCACGCCTTCTTCCTGCACAGCGGGGAAAAATGCAAAGTCGATGTCCCACCCGTCCAGGTGCAGCCGGAAGGTGAGATCCAGATCGTCGGTGATGGTTTCCTCGTTCCAGCCACCACAGCGATCGACTGCGGTGCGCCGTACAAACTGACCGTTGCCGCGCAGTTCACCAATACCACCTGCGGCTATGCGGCGCTCCTGGAACCAGGAGTCCAGCGCCATTTCAGCAATCTGACCACGAATCCAGAAATTTTTCGAGTCGGGGTGGGGGGAGGTCTGGGCGATCGCCTTGCGCATTTGAACAGCCCCCACAGTTTCCTGTCGAAACATGGGTAGCACTCGCTGGAGCATATCCTGGGGAACCTGGGCATCGGCATCGAACACGCCAATGATTTCTCCTTTGGCCAGCGGGTAAACCTGATTCAGCGCACCGGACTTCCCACCCGTGGCATCGGCAGCGCGGCGGAACACCTTGAGTTGGGTATAGTCCTCCGTCAGTTTTTCCAGCAATAACGGGGTGCGATCGGAGCTATTGTCATCGATCACCCAGAGTTCGTAGCGATCGGTTGGGTAATCCAGTTCACACAGCGCCTTCACCAGGGGGACAATCACGGCCTCTTCGTTCTTTGCCGCCACCATCAGCGAAACGAAGGGCAAACTTTCGGGGTCGTCCAGGGGCAGCGGTTCAGCGGGCTGTGGCGAAGGAGCGGACAGCAGTCTCAGGGCGTGAATTGCGATGACCAACGTGAGCGCCAGGACAACCCACATCCCCCAGGAGACCAGGTGCAGGGCGATCGTTCCTGCCCAGATAGCGGTCAGGGCCATTGCTGCTTTTTGCCTGCGACCTGCCATCCCGTGCTGGAAACGAGTGTCGGTTAGTCCTGCCTCCTCCAGGTCTTCAATGAGGGTCTGGACATCTTCCAAATCTCGACGTGAATCGCTCTCGTTCCATGAACGGTCTGACATAGGTGGCTGTGTCCGGTGATGGGTAGTTGTCCTGCTTAAGAGGGGTTTGTTCAACGCTATCGCATGGCGATGCGACTCGTAAGGTGGGGGAAATTCGTGATCCCTCCCCATCTTTCCCGCAAAAGCGTTTAGTAAGGTCAGGAGTAGTCTATCAATATTAAGCAAAGATAAAAACGTTTCAGCAATAACAACATTTCTCAGTGCCTTGAATCAGTTATTGCGTTTCTCGCTCTAGTGAAGTACAGATTTTTGTAAGAGAGCCGCGCTCAGCGCGGCTCTCTTACAAAAATCTGTACCTTAATCCAAGTGCGAAGCGCTATATTTCAGGCAACGATTTCCCCCTGGTTCTGCTTCGTCCATCCCTGTATGCTTTGGAGAAAAGCTACGACACTGGAGGCACTTGAAATGACCTGGTTCCGTCCCGATGGGCGATCGCCCGACCAACTGCGTCCGGTGAAATTTGAGCGCCAGTTCACCCGATTTGCCGCCGGATCGGTGCTGACCCACTGCGGGGATACACAGGTGCTCTGTACCGTGAGTATTCAGCCGGGAGTGCCCAAATTTCTGGAGGGTACAGGACAGGGCTGGCTAACCGCAGAATATCGGATGCTGCCCAGCGCCACCCCACAGCGTCACACCCGCGAACTGATGAGTCTATCGGGACGTACTCAGGAAATCCAGCGGTTGATTGGTCGCAGTCTGCGGGCCGCGCTGGATATGAAACTGTTGGGAGAATGGACGCTGACGGTAGATGCCGATGTGCTTCAGGCAGATGCGGGGACGCGAACTGCCTCGATTACGGGTGGATATGTGGCGCTGTGCGATGCCATAAATGGTCTGCTGAAGCGCGGTGACCTGGATCAATCTCCCATTCGTCATCAGGTGGCAGCGGTGTCGGTTGGACTTTTGGAAGGGGAACCGTTTCTAGACCTGAACTACCCTGAAGATGTGGCCGCCGAAATCGACTGCAACGTGGTTTTGAACGAGAAAATGAAGCTGATTGAATTCCAGGGCACGGCAGAGGACGGCAGTTTTACCCGTGACCAGCTCAATCGGATTCTCGATGTCGCAGAACTGGGAATTCGGCAGCTGATGGAAGCACAGCAAACAGCGCTGGAAGTTTAACTTAGCTTGCGTAATTTCTGAGCGGTGATCTGTAGATCAGGTAGCCCCATTCATTATTCAGGTGTGCCCCTATGAACACGCTCACCGCCCGTCCCTACACTGGAGAGACTGACCTGGAGGCGATCGCCCATTTCCTCAACGATTGCGAACGGGTCGATCAGAAGGGCGATTTTTACTCTGCCAGCAGGCTTCGCCTGGAATTCACCGAGCCGGGTTTTGATCCGCTGCAAGACTTACGGATCTGGGAAGATGGGGAGGGCCGTATGGTTGCTTTCAGCCAGATCTACATTCCACCGGAAATGCTGGACTCTACCGACGCCTATCTCTGGTTCCGGGTTCACCCCCGTGAGCGGGGCAGTTTCCCTGAAACAGACCTGATCACCTGGGGCGAACACCGCCTGCGTCAGGTTGCCCGCGCGAAAAATCTGCCCGCCCGCCTCTATTCCGGTAGCCGAGAAGATCAGCGCGATCGCCTGAACCTTTTAGAAGCCCACGGTTTTATTTACGAACGGGCATTTTGGGATCTGCAGCGATCGCTGATTCCCCCAATTCCCCAACCGGAATTACCTGAAGGTTTTACTATCCGACTGGCAAGGGAGTTTTCCATTCAGGCATCGGTTGACCTCTACAACCAGAGCTTCATCGACCATTGGAACTTCCACGCCGCTACGGTTGAGGAGCATCAGCACTGGCTGGCCGATCCGAGCTACCGTCCCGAACTGGATTTGATGGCGATCGCTCCCGATGGCACCCCTGCGGCTTTCTGTGTTTCCGGGATTGATCCAGAATTCAACAGTCTGAACGATACCAACGAGGGCTGGATCAGTCGGTTAGGAACCCGTCGGGGATTTCGTCGGCAGGGACTGGGCCGCGCCATGCTGCTGGCGGGGTTAAACGCCCTCTGGGAGGTGGGAGTTGACCTGGCGAAGATTTCAGTCGATAGTCAGAACCCGAATCGGGCCTATGCGCTCTACCAATCCGTTGGGTTCAGAAAGCTCTATTCTCGCTGGGTCTATGTGAAGGACCTGCCGTGTGGATAAGATCCCATC
>JBIKWV010000747.1:0-3469 GCA_044356135.1 Elainellaceae cyanobacterium | reverse complement strand
AGCAGCGCGCCACTCCTGAATGGGGGGTTTCAAGCAGACACGATAGATAACTCCGATCTTGCACCTTGCTTAAAGAAAACCCAAAACCCTGATTCTGCCGCTGGGTGTTGCTGATTTAAAATATGATTTTTTGATTGTGTGGCGCGCGGAGCACGCCACACAATCAAAAAATCATATCTGGATTAAGCAACGCCTGCCGCTGCGGAGCGGCGGCAGAATCAGGGTTTTGGTTTCTGGCGCAAGATCTCAGATAACCCAGTTTTGCGAGTGGCGGAGGCACCGCTTTTCAATACCTCTACCGCAGGGTAGAGACTAGATTCGGCTGGTAAGCAGATAATTTGGATGTAACGTCCATCATATTTTTCCTATATATGAAAACTTCTATATCGGTAATTCCACTGCCTAAAACTCCCATGCTGGAGCAACCCGGAGTTGGCAACTTAATTCGAGAACTACGACAGCTTACTGCTCTCACGCAAGAGGAACTGGCGGCGGTTTTGGGTGTTGCCTGCGGCACTGTCAATCGTTGGGAGAACGGAAAAATGCAGCCTTCTACGCTGGTGCTGAAACAGATTTATGCCGTTTTGAAAGACATTCATCAATCGGCGCTGCCTGAAGTACAGGGGCGAATTGAACAGATTTTGAATCAGTATTTTGCAGCTCAACCGCAAATTTAAACCTCGTGACTGGTGGGTTGAACGGTTACCCCGAAGACTACGCTCGCTTGTGTTCTGGCGTCGAAAATCCCTTCCTGACCGCCGATCGCTACGAGGGGGAGTACCGGGTGCGCCATGAAGATGGCCACTGGATTGATGTCTGGGAGCGCGGCTGTCTGCGCCGTGATGAGCAAGGAGAACCGATTGGTGTTGTTGGATTTACCACTGATATCACCGATCGCAAGCGCACTCAAACGGCACTGGAAACTGCCCACACAACGGGTATCTTCTTTCGCGGAAATCTTCTAAACACTGACACATGAATTCCTCCAGCGTCTCTGAAAACTTATTTACGAACGGCGGTGAGATGGGGGTGCTAATGCACCAGATAGACTGGTCGAAAACGCCATTGGGGCCTGTACAGAGCTGGTCACAAAGCTTGCGGACGAGTGTGCGCATCATGCTGACCTCGCGGCAGGCGATGTTTGTCTGGTGGGGGAAGGAACTAATCAATCTGCACAATGATGCCTACCGGGTGATTCTCGGCGGCAAACACCCCTGGGCGTTGGGAAAACCTGCTTCTGTGGTCTGGCAGGAGATCTGGGATCAGGTGGGACCTCGGGCAGAATCGGCTATTCGTAAGAACGAGGGAACCTACGACGAGGCACTGTTGCTCATCATGGAGCGCAACGGCTATCCCGAAGAAACCTATTACACCTTTTCCTACAGCCCGATTCCCGATGATGACGGTAGCACTGGAGGGATTATTTGTGCCAACACCGACGACACCCAGCGAATTATTGGTGAGCGACAACTGGCGCTGCTGCGGGAACTGGCTGCCAATACTGCTGATGCCCGCACCTTCGACGCAGCCTGTAATTTCAGTGTTGAAGCGCTGCGGAGCAACCCCTATGATCTGCCCTTAGCCTTGATTTACCTGGTGGATGCCGAAAGCGAGCAGGTGGTGCTCATGGTCAGCAGCGGTATTGACGCAGGCCACAGTGCGGTTCCTGACACCCTGGATTGTTCCGATTCCTCGGTCTGGCCGATCGCCAAAGTGCTGGAATGTCAGAAAGCAGTACTCATTACCGATCTGGCCTCCCGGTTTAGCCCTCTGCCAACGGGAGCATGGGATCGCCCTCCTCACCAGGCCGTTGCGGTTCCCATTGCGCCAACGGGGCAGAATGGCAAAGCTGGAGTCTTAATTGTTGGATTGAATCCGCTGCGCCTGTTTGATGACAATTACCAGGGATTTATTCATCTGGTGGCCAGTCAGATCGCCGCCAGTATTGGGAATGCCCAGGCATATGAAGAGGAGCGGAAGCGGGCCGAAAGTCTGGCCGAACTCGATCGCGCCAAAACCCTCTTTTTCAGCAATGTCTCCCACGAATTTCGCACACCGCTGACCCTGATGCTGTCCCCTACGGAGGAACTGCTGGACACCCTGTCCTATGCCTCATACCCCGATGCCCAACACCAGCGCGAAAGTCTAGAGCTGATCCACCGCAACGGATTGCGTTTATTGAAGCTGGTCAATACACTTCTGGATTTCTCTCGGATTGAAGCCGGACGAGTCCAGGCGGTGTATGAACCCACGGATTTATCACGGTATACAACTGAGCTGGCCAGCGTCTTTCGATCGCTGGTAGAACGTGCCGGGATGCAGCTTGTGGTTGACTGCCCCCCCCTCAGTGAACCCGTCTACGTCGATCGCGAAATGTGGGAGAAGATTGTTCTGAATCTCATCTCCAATGCGTTCAAGTTTACATTCTCTGGAGCGATTACTGTCCGGTTACAACAGCAGGGCAATCGCGTTTACCTCACCATTGAGGATACAGGCATTGGGATTCCAGCCGCAGAACTCCCCCATCTATTTGAACGTTTTCATCGGGTCAAGAATGCTCAGGGGCGAAGCTTTGAAGGTTCCGGAATTGGTCTGTCGCTGGTGCAGGAGTTGGTCAGGCTGCATGGTGGCAGCGTTGAGGTCAGCAGCATTGAAGGACAAGGCACCTGTTTTACAATCAGCCTATCGCTGGGAACGGCGCATTTACCATCGGAGCGGATTGCCGCCACTCGTTCGGCGGTATCTACTGCAACGGGGGCGATCGCCTATGTGGAGGAAGCCCAGCGCTGGCTCCCCAAATCAGTCAACATGGATTGGTTCCCTGCTGCCACCGATGAGGTGTTCACCAGTCTGGCGGAACGTCCCAGATCCGAATCAAGCACAACCTACCGAATTTTGCTGGCGGACGACAACGCCGACATGCGCGAGTACGTGAAACGGCTGCTGTCGGTAAACTATCAGGTAGAGGCTGTTGCTAATGGTCGAGCAGCCCTGGCGACCGTGGAACAGCACCATCCAGATCTGGTGCTGACGGATATTATGATGCCGGAAATGGATGGGTTTGAACTGCTGCGATCGCTCCGATCCAATCCCAAAACCCAGGCGATCCCAATTATTCTGCTGTCTGCTCGGGCAGGCGAAGAAGCTCGCGTTGAGGGATTAGCCGCCGGAGCCGACGATTATCTCATCAAACCCTTCTCTGCCCGTGAACTGCTGGCGCGGGTGGAGGCCACACTGAAACTGGCCCACCTGAGAAAGGAAGCACTGCAACGGGAACAGGAACTGCGGGCCGTCAGTGAAACGGCGCAGCAACAGGCCGAAGTTGCCCTTAAGCGCATCGATCAGCTACTGGAAAGTATGTCCGAAGCTTTTGTGGCCGTCGATCAAAATTGGCGGATTATTTATCAAAATGCTGCTGCTGAAAAAATCAATCAAAAACCGCGAGCAGAAGTATTGGGAAAAACCCTGG
>JBIKWV010000746.1:0-3475 GCA_044356135.1 Elainellaceae cyanobacterium | reverse complement strand
AGACTTCCAAACGACGCAGCTAATTTCATTGCTGAAAATCTCCTTAAGTCTTTAATAATTTGTAACGAACAGCGATCCAACGACATAGTATAAACATAGAAGTTGGAAGACTTACAAAGACTTGATGCAGTTCTACCAGGCATCCAGGTGAGTGAAGTTTCCCAGTCATTTAAGGAATGTAAAGTCCTCGGGCTCTTCTACTGGAAGATCTAGGAAACATTTCATCGGTTTTGATCTACTGGTTTTGTCTGTCTCAATCTGCCTCTGTGCATTGATTTCTGGGCTTAACCTGATCTGATTGCGACCTGAGCCATCCCCAACTAAATCTATTAGGAGATTAGAGTTTATGTTCGACGCATTTGCAAAAGTGGTTTCTCAGGCAGACGCACGGGGTGATTACCTCAGCGCTGCTCAGATTGATGCCCTGAGCGCAATGGTTGCTGATGGCAACAAGCGTATGGATGTTGTGAACCGGATTACCAGCAATGCTTCCGCGATTGTTGCAAACGCGGCTCGTGCTCTGTTTGCAGAGCAGCCTGCGCTGATCGCACCCGGTGGAAATGCTTATACCAGCCGTCGTATGGCTGCTTGTCTGCGCGACATGGAAATCATTCTGCGCTATATCACCTACGCTATCTACGCAGGCGATTCTAGTATTTTGGACGATCGCTGCCTCAATGGCCTGAAGGAGACCTATCTGGCTCTGGGTACCCCTGGTGCTTCTGTCGCCGTTGGCGTTAAGAAGATGAAGGATGCTGCTGTTGCAATTGCTGGTGACACCAATGGGATTACCCGTGGTGACTGTGCAGCTCTGATGGCTGAAGTGGGTAGTTACTTTGATAAAGCAGCGGCTTCAATTGCTTAAATTGTCAGCCGCCTTAAACGCCCTTTGATTTGGCATCTGTAGCCCCAAGGGGCTCTCCTGCCGCTTGCCACATAAACAATAATTTTGGAGATGATTGAACAATGAAGACCCCTCTAACCGAAGCCGTTTCGGCTGCTGATTCCCAAGGCCGTTTCCTCAGCTCTACTGAAATTCAGACTGCTTTTGGCCGTTTCCGTCAGGCAACAGCTGGTCTGGAAGCAGCAAAGGCTCTGAGTTCGAAAGCTTCAACATTGGCTTCTGGAGCAGCCAATGCGGTGTACAGCAAGTTCCCCTACACCACCAGCATGACAGGGCCAAACTTCGCTTCTACCCAGGTAGGTAAGGACAAGTGCGTCCGGGACATTGGTTACTACCTGCGCATGGTGACCTACTGCTGTGTTGTGGGTGGTACAGGTCCGATGGATGACTACCTGATCGGCGGTATCGCTGAAATCAACCGCACCTTTGATCTGTCTCCCAGCTGGTACATTGAAGCCCTGAAGTACATCAAAGCCAACCACGGTTTAAGCGGTGACGCTGCTGTGGAAGCCAATTCCTACCTCGACTATGCCATCAATGCCCTGAGCTAATCGTTGATGGGATTGCTCGGAGAAGGATGCAATAACTGGCTCAGGTTAGTTATTGTTTGCTTCTCCGAGCATTATTTTTTTAAGGCAAATGGACGACGAATTGACGATTCAAAGTAACGTTTCCCTTACGGTGGAACAGGCGATCGCCAATCTTCAGGGGCAGGATTTAGGATTGCGGGTCTATGCTGCCTGGTGGTTAGGGCGATTTCGCGTTGATGCCCCAGAAGCCATTGATGTGTTGATTGCGGCGCTGGAAGACGAAGACGATCGGACTCCTGTGGGTGGCTATCCGCTTCGGCGTAATGCCGCAAGGGCATTGGGTAAGTTGGGTCATCATCGAGCGGTTCCAGTTTTGATCCAGGCGCTGGAGTGTTCTGATTTTTATGTCCGGGAAGCAGCAGCCCAGTCTTTGGAGATGCTGGGAGACTTGAGCTGCATTCCCAGGTTGATTGAGCTACTCAATGACCAGGTATCTGGAACCCTCCCCGCAACTGAACCGCCCCACCTGGCTCAGCCCTTTGATGCTATCCTGGAAGCCCTGGGAACCCTGGGTGCCATGGATGCTGTTCCTGACGTTCTGCCGTTTTTAGATCACGACATCCCCCGGATTCAGTATGCGGCAGCGCGGGCGATGTACCAGCTTACCCCCAATCCTCAGATTGCCAGCCAATACGGCGATCGCCTGGTACAAGCGCTCTCCAATGAGGATTTGCAGATCCGGCGAGCGGTGCTGGCAGATTTGGGAGCAATCGGTTATTTACCAGCCGCCGAGGCGATTGCCCAAACCCTGGCAGAAAACAGCCTCAAACTGATTGCCCTGAAGGGATTACTGGAAAAGCAACTCCAGCACGCGACTCCTTCCGATCTATCGGAAGGAGCGATCAAAGTCATGGGATTAATGGATGACTTGTTGTAGCAGAAAGAGTGAGAATAGTAGAGATAGAACTTGCTGGTAGCTCCGCTCATGACTGACCAACTTTCTTCCCTGATTCAAGCGGTAGAAGACGCTGATTCTTCCAGCCGTTTACTGGAAGCAGTACAGAATCTGGCTGCGGCTCGTTTTGAAGGAGCCATTCCCGTCTTAATTGCGGCTCTCAGCTACAACAATCCGGGGGCGGCAGTCGCAGCAGTAGATGGACTCATTCAGTTGGGTGAACCTGCTGTGTCTCCACTTCTGGAACAATTGGATCTTCATAACTATACGGCCAGATCCTGGGCAATTCGTGCCCTTGCAGGCATTGGTGATCCAAGGGGGTTGGTTCCGTTGTTGGGGGTCGCCACGGCTGATTTTTCTCTCAGCGTCCGACGGGCGGCTGCCCGGGGGCTGGGCATGATGAAGTGGCATTGGTTTCCCCCCGATCTGCTGGAAATTGCCCAGGAAGAGGCATTAGAAGCGCTTCTTTTTGTTGCTCAGCAGGATGAGGAGTGGGTCGTCCGTTACGCAGCCGTTGTGGGCTTACAAGCACTTGCAAGTGCGATTACCCCAACCCATCCAGAATGGCGATCGCAAATTCAGGCTCAATTTGAACACATGGCGATAGCCGATAGTAGTTGGGCGGTGCGATCTCGGGTCTGGATGGCACAGCAGCATCTCAAGCCTGAAACAACACTGGTGTCCCCAGGATTGATAGAGCAGTCCTCCCCCCTATCTGCAACTGACTGGCAAATGATTCTGGATAAGCTGTATGAGCGTAAGGGGCAGGAACGCCTGGTTTTAGCAGAGGGTGATCCGCGTCGTTATCGAGAACTGGCGGTTTCCATTTCTCAAAAGGTTGGCAATGTTTAACCGATGGACTTAGCGTTCAATCTTTTATGTCGATGAAGCCCCTGGAATTCAACCTAAACCTGACCCCGGAGCAAAAAGGGCGTGACTCCTGGGTTTCCGGTTTATGTTGGGTCTGGAATACAGGGTTAGAATTCCTGGAGAACTTTTATCGGTTTCCTGCCGGGGAGCCGCTTAGTACGATCTGAAAAGACTGAAATAGCCTTGATAAATTTGCGTTTAGGAAACACAACAGAT
>JBIKWV010000745.1:0-3477 GCA_044356135.1 Elainellaceae cyanobacterium | reverse complement strand
CGAAAACCCAAATTCTGGCAGGCGCGACGCTACAGCGTCGCGCCTGCCAGAATTGGGGTTTCGGTTTTCGGATAGACAATTAGTGCAAAACTGGAAATTGTCGTTACATACAGGGCTTTTCAAGCGAATGAGGTACAAAGTTTTTATTGAGAGCCGTGCGCAGCGCGGCTCTCAAGGTTCTATCCCAGCGCACAGCGCTGTAAATCAAGATGCCAATTGAGACCTGGTTCCCGCTGGCGATTTATTATGAGGATTTGCCAGATGCCCCGAAATATCGACAGCGTTTGATTGAAATAGTCCTGGAGCTAGAGCAAGCTGGGATCGAGCACCGGAATTATCCCGAGATGGCCTGGACAGGAGATATTCACGGTGTTAATCAAATTCATACTCATCCAGCTTTCATATGGATTGTGGAACAGGTTGAGCAGCACACAACGGCGTATCTCGAAAACATCGGTGTCGATCTCAGCAAAGTGAATTTATACATTCAGAGAGGCTGGCCCATTGTCTCTCGCACGGAACAGGAAGTCGGGGCACATTGCCATAACACCGCTCATGTCAGCGCGGTTTACTATATTCAAGTTCCCACGGATGAGATGGGCGACCCAGGGAGTCTCCTGTTTTTCAATGATGCACGGGTGAATGAGGTGTGTCCGGGATTGGGGAGTGAAAACACAGATATCGTCGATGCAGAAAACGATTTTAATCAGCTTTATGTGGCTTACCCGCCTGTCGAAGGGCGTTTGCTGATCTTTCCAGCAAAGCAACGCCATGCAGTTAGCATGAACGAAACCCAGGAGGTACGTCTATCTCTGTCGTTTGATATTGTATTGACAGCCACGGGAGAAGCGGCAGGCGCATACGAGTTTTTAACCCCACCGCCGAATCAGTGGAAAAAATTTGGGTAAGTAGGCGCGATTAAGACAAAAAATGGAGAATAGGGGATTCGAACCCCTGGCCTCTGCGGTGCGATCGCAGCGCTCTACCAACTGAGCTAACTCCCCTGGTGTGGCCTATTTTATCTCAAACTCACGGTCGATATACCCTACCCGACGTTAAGGATCAAAAATTAAATAAAACCGAATTGCTTTTGAGAGAAGCGCGGCGAAGTCGCGCCTCTCTCAAAAACAATTACAGGTTAATTTGTTCACGATCCTAAGGCATTGTTAGAGTCATGGGCTAAACAAAACCTGAGATATTTTTGAGAGAAGCGCAGCCAAGCTGCGCTTCTCTCAAAAATATCTCAGGTTCAGGTTCACTTACCCACGATCCTGAGGTTAGGGATCTGCTGGCAAAGCCCCCCCTTACCTCACCTGAGTGAGAACCGCTATATCTATGCTTCTTCAGTGGCTGCTGCGTCACTGGCGCGCGAGCCGAGAACTGAGACAACCACGCGATCGTTGTCACCTGAAGCAACCACACCAGTGGGTAACTTCAGTTCACCTACATGGAGTGCATCGCCAGGCTGCATGTTGGAGATATCGACTTCAATGTAGTCAGGAATGCCGGTGGGAGGGCAGTGAACCGCCAGTTCCGTCAGCACGGTATCCAGAGTGCCACCACCCGTCTTGACGCCGGGGGCTTCGCCGACGAAGTGCAGGGGTAGAACCACGTCTACGCTGCTTTGAGATGCAACGGAGAAAAAGCTAAGGTGGTACAGCTTACCTTTCCAGGGGTGGGTCTGTACTTCGCGCAGCAGGGTTTTGCCACTCCAGCCCAAATCCTGGATGTTCAGATTGACGATGGTGTTGTTCACGACCACCTTCTTCATCATCAGCTCGGCGCTTTTAGCATCCACTGTCAGCTCGACCGAGTTGGCCCCATCGTGCCCATAGAGCACCGCCGGAATTTGTCCACTGCGGCGCAGTGCATTCGTTTTGGCCCCCTCAGGGCGCTTCTTTCCTTCGACTGTCAGTTCCATGATCTTTTATCCGTTTTGAGCAAACATTTGAGCAACAGCAAGCTGAGCCGCAGACTCCCAATCCCCTATCCTACACCTCCGCAGGGGCAGGTGTGCCATTTGTATAAAGCAACGCCCGCTTGGGGCCGTGGATGGGGTCTTCCACAATGATGGTCTGGTCACGGCTGGCCCCCAGTGAAACGATGGCGATCGGCACCTCCATCAGTTCTGCCAGGTACTTGAGGTAGTCCAGGGCCTTGCGGGGCAGATCGTCCAGCGATCGACAGTCGGCGGTGGACTGATTCCAGCCGGGCAGGGTTTTGTAGATGGGCTGGCAGCGGGCGAACTGGCGGGCATTGGAGGGGAAATCTTCGTAGCGCTGACCGTCGATCTCGTAGGCAACGCAGACCTTGATCTCGTCCATTTCGTCCAGCACATCCAGCTTGGTGATGGCGAGGCAATCCAGGCCATTGATCCGCACGGCATAGCGACCAATTACTGCATCAAACCAGCCACAACGCCGCTTGCGTCCGGTGGTGGTGCCAAATTCTGCACCGCGATCGCACAACTGTTCCCCCAGTTCCCCGTGCAGTTCTGTCGGAAATGGCCCTTCGCCAACGCGAGTGGTGTAGGCTTTGGCTACACCGATAACGCGATCGATCATGGTTGGCCCCACCCCTGCGCCGATACAGGCTCCCCCGGCGACGGGATTGGAGGAGGTGACGTAGGGATAGGTGCCGTGGTCGAGATCGAGCAGTGTCCCCTGTGCCCCTTCAAACAGAATGTTGCGCCGCTGTTTGTAGGAATTGTAGATGTGCAGGGAGCTGTCAATGACGTGGGGACGGAGACGATCGGCGTAAGTCATGTATTCGTCAATCACGACTTCAGGATCGAGGGGAGTTCGCCCGTAAAGCTTTTCTAGAATCCCGTTCTTGTAGTTGATCGTCCAGCGCAATTTTTTCTTCAGTCCTTCAGGATCCATCAGGTCGATTACCCGAATACCAATGCGCTCCGACTTATCGGCGTAGGTGGGACCGATTCCTCGGCCCGTGGTGCCGATCTTATGGTTGCCCCGCCGCTCCTCCGATGCCTGGTCGATCATCCGGTGGTACGGCATAGTAACGTGTGCCGTTTCGGAGATCAGGAGATTCTGGGTGGAAATCTTCAACGCCTCAAGCTGGTCGAGTTCTTCGAGCAGCACTTTGGGATCGATCACTGTCCCCGACCCGATGATGCACTCGGTGTTGGGGTAGAGAATCCCGGAGGGAATCAGGTGCAGTTTAAAGGTCTGATCCTGCACGACCACCGTGTGTCCGGCGTTGACCCCGCCCTGATAGCGTACCACCACGTCCGCCGACTTGCTCAGCAGGTCGGTAATTTTGCCTTTTCCTTCGTCGCCCCACTGGGCACCGATCACAATAACGTTAGCCAAGGGTTTAAATTGCTAGAATTTTACAAATCGCGCAAACTCCCATTATCTAGAGTCTAAGTTCTCTCTGTCAATGGCAGATTCGTGGTTCGTCATCGGTCAAAAGTTTTACTTACTCCTCAACCGTTTATCTCCTTAGGAGGTTATT
>JBIKWV010000744.1:0-3485 GCA_044356135.1 Elainellaceae cyanobacterium | reverse complement strand
AAACCCACATTTTTTTTGTGCGGGGGGCGCCCACGCCCCCCCTCTCTCAAAAACAATTACAGGTTAATTTGTTCACGATCCTTAGTCAAAAATCCAGGGATCACGACCAGCCGATCCCTTCGACTTCGCTCAGGGAGCGGCTGGTCGTAATCCTTCGAAAAAATCAAGAGTACAATTGGGGTGAATCATTCTGTTTAATGTAATTCGGATTTGGGGATGGATTACGAGGTCGTGACACCACAAACGAATCGCCCAGAGGTGTTCAAAGGAATTGCATTGTTTACACCGGGGGGTGATCTGGTTTATTGCCTCGATCCTCACAAACAAACCCGCTGGCACCTCCAGCTTTGCGCTGTACTCCAGGAATTGCTGGGGCTGGTAGAGCCTCCTCATTTCCTGGTGCCCTGCCATAGTGCAACGATTGACCGCTGGATTGATCCCTACACCCAGCAACTGAAAACGGCAGCAGAAGCTTGCCCTGCTGTTCTGGAAAATCAGGCGCTGCTCAACGCTGTCTTTGGGGTAGACGATCTGGTCTGGGCGCGATCGCCCCTACCCGAAGGCGTCTGTGATCCCTCCGTGCTCTCTGTCTATCGCATCCAATTTCCGCAGCTCTGGGAAAATCACGACCTGATTTTTCGCTTTGACCAGGAGAAGGTGATCGGGGTCAGTAATGGCAGTCTGTCGTGGCTACCAAAGTCCAACAAACCCGACG
Source organism: Elainellaceae cyanobacterium (assembly GCA_044356135.1). GTDB lineage: Bacteria > Cyanobacteriota > Cyanobacteriia > Elainellales > Elainellaceae > CAZVXA01. Next base: position 2,770 of record JBIKWV010000744.1, on the reverse strand, counting down.
CTCAGGGGTATGTACTGAGACTTTACATTTCCGGGAACAGTGCAGCGACGGAGCACACCCTACAAACCCTGCATCAGTTGCTGGAGCGATCGCTCCAGCAGCCTTACACTCTGAAGATTGTGGATACCCACAAAAATCCTGAACAGGCTGAGTTAGATCAGATTGCCGCAACTCCGACTCTGGTCAAGGTGTGGCCACTACCCGTAAAGCGAATCGTAGGGGATTTTGAGAATCTGGGTAAATTGCTTCAGTTCCTTGCTCCTCTTGATAACTGACTGGACTTTTGACTAAATTTCGCCGATTTTTCTGAAACACTGGCAGTGCCAGCGTTTCAGAAAAATCGGCACTAAAATCAAGTTCCCTGCGAAACGATCCCGTAGAGATCGTTTCGCAGCGTTACAGGGGAAATAGTCAAAACTCCAGCAACTCAGAAATCTGCTGTTTCATCTAAACCTCCGAGATACCCCATCCGCCTCTGCGGTGGGGAGGGATAGGAACGGCAATTGAGGGGTTCGATACCCCACCTTGGGATTGTTTGTCAGGGGTTATATACTTTACACTGTGGTACAAAAATACTTGGTGCGGTTCCCATGCCCCTCAAACGCTCTCAAATTCTCGATCGATTAAACGCCAAACGGGAGGATTTCTTCCGCTTCGACCGGGGCGCGGTCGAAACCCTCGTCGCCTATCGGCAGGCCATGAATCGGCTGGTGAATCTGTCGGAGGGCGATCGCGCCTCCCTCCTGGCAGAACACTCAAGCCACCTGGGAGCACGTCCGCTGGAGCCGATGGATGACACAGAGAAGGGGCTGATTCGGTCGGGACTACGCTGGCAGAGCCGCGAAGCAAGCGCCGAATGGGTACGCGATCGCCTGCGGGGCATCACCACCTTCGCAGTGGATGGCTCCCAAATCTACCCCGGCAAAGATCTGTCAATCCCGGTTGCCCTGGTGCAGATCGGCTGGTTTGAGAATCCCCACGATCCCAATGTTCCTTATAACAAGGATATTGCTGTAGATATCATGACCCCTCAGGACTTAAAAGCGGGGAACAGCGGGGAACCCGTGGATCGGCGGGTGAATATGCGTCGCTTTCAAATGGAAACAGAGCGCATGGTGGAATATATGGAGGCCCACCCCCAGGCCACCGATCGCCTGGTGTTTCTGGATGGCTCACTGGTAGCCACCTTTGCAGAAGCCTTTGACCTGGAAAGTCGTGAGTTCTATCTGGAATGCCTGCTCACCCTGCTGCGGGCCAGCGAAACCTACCGGGTACCGATGGTCGCCTATATCGACACCTCCTACGCGCAGGATTTGACCACGATGCTGCAAACAGTGTTTGGACTCCCCGAATCCAACACCATCCACGATGCACAACTGGTTAACGATGGGATGCAGTGGGGCGATCGCACTCCCCTTTATCGATGTCAGCGCTCCGGCATCCTGGACGCTTATCAGGATCAGCGCGATCGCATCGCCTTCATCTATTTGAAAACGACCCGCGACAACTACCCTGCCCGCCTGGAAATCCCCGTCTGGATGTACGAGGCAGGTTTACTGGAAACCGTGCTGGACTGGGTACGCGCAGAAGTGATGATTGGGGGAGGCTATCCCTACGCCATTGAGACGGCTGACCAGACCGCCGTTTTGCAGGCCAGCGAGCGGCAAACGTTTCTGGCACTACTGCAAGAATGGGCAGAAGCCCAGGGATTAGATCTGCGGTTCTCCCGGAAAATGGTCAGCAAGGCAAGACGACGCTAGATCTTGCGATCTTTCACACGTTGGCTGTAAGATAGAAAGCTGTGTCAAATTAGCCAGTACAAATCGCCAACCGAAGGCCAGCTCATGCCCAAACTCAAGACTCGCAAAGCCGCAGCCAAGCGGTTCCAGCGCAGCGGTAGCGGCAAAATTATGCGCCGCAAATCCTTCAAAAACCACCTGCTGCAACACAAGACGACCGCCCGTAAGAGCCGCCTTTCGAAGATGGCGGTTGTCAACGAGCGCGACGCAGAAAACGTAGAATTGATGCTTCCTTACCTGTAGGAAGCGTTGGCGGTCAGGGCAGGAACGCAACTTGCACCCCACTGATCTGCCATCCTCCACTTTCGCTATCTCAAAATCCAGATCGTAAACCTTAAGGAAACCGACCATGACACGGGTTAAGCGCGGCAATGTGGCTCGCAAACGCCGCAAAAAGATATTGAAACTGGCGAAAGGCTTTCGGGGATCGCACTCCCGTCTGTTCCGCACCGCCAACCAGCAGGTGATGAAAGCGCTGCGCAATGCGTACCGCGATCGCCGCAAGCGCAAGCGTGACTTCCGTCGCCTGTGGATCACCCGCATTAACGCAGCTGCACGGATGAACGGCATCAGCTACAGCCAGCTCATCGGCAGTCTCAACAAAGCCAATATCCTGATCAACCGCAAGATGCTGGCCCAGATGGCGATATTGGATCCTGCTGGATTTAGCAAAGTGGTTGAACTGGCGAGTCAGGCGAAGGGTTGATCGAGCAGACTCCATTTTTACAACCAGGGGCAACCTCCCGTCGCAAACTGTTGCGATATCTGGGGCTGGGTTTAACCGCTGGCATGGGGGCACAATTGGCTGTGCCCCCTGTTTCGCTATCTGCGGAATGGGAGATCATCCAGCGTCGAGGAATTCTCCGGGTTGCCGTGAAGGATAATCTGCGTCCGCTGGGATTTCGGGATTCCTCCGGTCAACTTCAGGGGTTAGAAATCGAACTAGCCCAGCAGTTAGCCGCAGAGCTACT
>JBIKWV010000743.1:0-3488 GCA_044356135.1 Elainellaceae cyanobacterium | reverse complement strand
TTCAGTAAAATCGGCGCTATTCTCATTGGTGTGAGAAGGGGTGTGGGGATGAAGCCCCACGCAGGGGGCACTGCCCCCTGCCCCCCCGGGCCGCCCCAGCGTGAAAACCGCGATATTAATCGATTCGTAGATTAAACGGGAGTCGGGTATAGACGTGCATGGGGTCATCCAGCGTTCTCAGGACTTCCAGATCCTCCGTCAGGCGCTTCAGATTCGACTCGATAGGATCGGTGGCGGTCACAGCGCCAAAGGGCAGACGGCTGAGCAGCCTGCTAATTAATCGTTCCTCGACGCTGCGGGGTTTGGGATACTCCTCAATCTGCCAGCTATCTCCTAGCTTTGCTGCCTTTGCCGCTGCTTGAATCGCCTCATCCAGCCCCCCCAACTGATCCACCAGCCCCAGATTCTTGGCTGCAACGCCCGACCACACCCGGCCCTGGGCAATCTCCGCTATTTTCTGCTTCGAGATGGGACGGTTCTCGGTCACCGTGTCGAGGAAGTTGGCATAAATTCGATCAACCACTCGCTGCTGCTTTGCCAGTTCCTCAGGCGTGCGGGGACGAATCACTGTTTCCATATCCGCAAGGCGTCCCGTTTTGATCACGTCCCAGGTGATGCCGTTGCTGTTGGCAATTTTTTGGAAGTTGGGCAGTACACCAAAAACGCCAATGGATCCGGTGATCGTGTTGGGAGAGGCAAAAATTTCGCTGGCGTGGGCCGCAATCTGATAGCCGCCGGAAGCAGCAATACTGCCCATTGAAACGATCACAGGTTTCGCTTTGCGGGCCAGCAGCACCTCCCGCGCCACCCGGTCAGAGGCCGTCGCGCTGCCACCGGGACTGTTCACCCGAATCACGATCGCCTTCACATCCTCGTCCAATCGCAAATCGCGCAGTAGTCGGGCCAACCGATCGCCCCCAATCTGCCCCGGACTGCCGCCCCCACTGACAATGCTGCCCTCTGCGTAGACCAGCGCAATGCGGCCACCAGACTGATTCTCATCGGCAGCAACGAGGTCAGCATAGTCGGCCAGGTTAATTCGGCGATAGGTCGTTTCCGCTTTGCTGTCTTCTCCGGTCAGCTTGTGCAGTTCTGCAACGACTTCATCCGCATAGGTGACGCGATCGATCAGTCCAGCTTTCTGGGCTTCGTCGGGCATCAGCATGCCCTGGGTGTCGGCGATCGCCTGCAATTTTTGAGGCGTCAGCTTACGAGCAGTGGCAGTGGTGGTAAGAAATTCCTTCCACAGTTCAGTGAGCAACTGCTGGGTCTGCTGGCGGTCTTCCGGGCTGCTGCTGCTGCGGGTGAACGGCTCTACCCCCGACTTATACTTCCCGACCCGCACCACCTGAACCCCAATCCCAAATTTCTCCAGCGCTCCGGCAAAGAACATCATTTCAGAACGCAGGCCGTTGACCTCCAGCGTCCCCATCGGGTTCATAAAAATCTGGTTGGCGATGGAGGTCAAATAGTAGTCCCGCTCCACCCAGTCATCGTCGTAGGCAATAATGGGCTTCCCACTATCCCGAAACGCTTTCAGAGCATCACGGACTTCCCGCAGGGTGGCGTATCCGGTTCCCACCTCCGGGTTGACGTTACCAGAGAGATAAATGCCAACAATCCGCTTGTCTTTGGCGGCAGCACGAATGGCGTTGACTGCATCCCGGAGGGCGATCGCCTCATTGCGTTCCTGACCGGAGAGCGCCTCTCCCAAAACCGTGCTGGGGTCCGATTCGGGGCGAGAATCGCTAATCCCCTGCGACAGGTTAAACGCCAGAATGGTGCGGTCTTCAACGCTGGGGCCAGTGTCTTTGGAGGCAGAAGAGATGGCAGCAACCAGGAACAGAAGGCCACCCAGTCCCATGATGGAAAACAGGAACAGACCGACCAGGGTGGCAAGAATCGTTTTGAGAAAGTCGCGCATGGATGGGAGAAGCGATGGGGATGATATCCAGTGTAGACAGTCCGCAGCGGAAATCTGGGCTGGCGCTTCTTAGCATTCCCCGAAAGATGGCTCGATCATGCTGTCGAGGCCCACTGATGCAACGCCGGATAGAGCGATCGAAATCGCTGTCGCGCTTCCTCCAATTCTGTCGAGAATGCTGGCACCACGGGATGGGCGGTCAGCGCTGGTGGAGGAACCACCTGGGCATCGGCATACACGCCCGTCCCTATCCCCGCCAGGATAGCCGCACCGCGTGCCGCAGCCGCAGGCACCGTGACGCTGTACAGCGGGACTTGCAGCACGTCTGCCAGCAATTGTCTCCAGATCGGTTCCAGCGTGCCACCACCCGCTAACCGGAGGGCTGTCATCGAGATGCCTGTGGTGGCGATCGCCTCCATTCCCTGCCCGATCGCAAAGGCAACCCCCTCCAGTGCCGCCCGCATCAGGTGCGATCGCGTGTGGTGCAGCCCTATCCCCGCCCATGCACCGCGAGCGTTGGGGTCCAGGTGGGGCGTTCTTTCGCCCGTCAGGTAGGGCAGAAACGACAGTCCCTCACAGCCGGGGGCGATCGCGCTGATTTCTGCATAGACCTCCGGCCACCTGAAGCCCAGCAGTCCCCTCACCCACTCCAGCGCAATTCCGGCGTTCTGCATGGCCGCCATGCGATACCACTGCTGGGGCAATGCCGTCCGGTAGAGATGGGTGCGGTAGGTGGCATCCTCTACAGGTTGACCCAGCGGCGTGACTAATTGTGCGCCTGTGCCAACCGTCAGTTGCATCTGTCCCGGCTCCAGCAGTCCGCTTCCGAGGGCGGCGGCGGCGGTGTCGGCGGCTCCTGCAACAACGGGGACTCCTGCGGGCAGGCCAAGCTGGGCTGCGGCTTGTTCTGTGAGAGTTCCAGCGATTTGGTGAGAAGGAATTAGTGGAGGCAACCAGTCGGTGCGCAGGCCAAGCGTTTCAGCGACATCCACGGCCCACTGATCACGCGGGACATCGTACAGCAACGTGCCAGACGCATCAGACGGTTCTGAACAGACTTCTCCTGTCAACTGTAAACGCAGCCAATCTTTGGGTTGCATCATCCAATTCGCCGCAGCATAAATTTGGGATTCATGGTTTTGTAACCAGAGCAGCGTTGGGCCTGCCATGCCAACGGTGATTGGGTTGGCAAGACTGACCTGTAATGAGGTGGGCAATCGATGGTAAGCCTCTAACGTTTCACTGGAGCGGGCGTCGGCCCAGAGAATTGCCGGACGCAGCGGCTGTCCAGAGCGATCGCCCAGAACAACGCCGTGCATTTGTCCAGAGAGGCCGATCGCCTGGATTTGAGGCGATCGGCCCGCAGTTTGAGGGGATGATTGTTCGGCTGAAAGCACTTTTTGGATGGCGATCGCCACTGCATTCCACCAGTCCTGTGGATCCGTTTCTGCCCAGCCAGGTTTGGGAGATTTCACCGGGTAGACGCTAGAGGCTTCTGCAATGACGGTTCCATCAGTGTCGAGGAGCAGCGCTTTGGCGGAGCCTGTGCCTAAGTCGATTCCCA
>JBIKWV010000041.1:0-12170 GCA_044356135.1 Elainellaceae cyanobacterium | reverse complement strand
GCGACCCATGCACCGCATGGGTCGCGCCACAATCGGAGGGATTTCAAATGGTTTTTGTCCAGGCGCGAAACACTGTAACTATAAAGAGTTTATAGATGATACCAATGAGATTAACATTCCCCGCATGAAAGGAAAGTCCTTCAGAGGAAGGAAATCAGTCGTCTAGAAGTGCGGATTCTACGACCACGCCTTCTCTGGATGCAGATGAGTCGGAAGAGGAAGCCCCTAAAATGTATCTATAGCAATCGCCAATGGGGTGTGAGTGGTGGGGGGCTGTGCCTGCCCCACCGCTCATCATCAAATCTGTAGAGCCAATCTGTAAAGCCGCCCGCCGCTGATCCCTGATTCTTATGGCCTTCTCGTCCATCACCCGCGCCCTGGGGCGATCGCCCCTCACCGCCGAACTCCTGAACAAACTGCACCAGCAGAAAGCGCTGGACCTGAACGGCATTGCCCGCATCCCCAAAGGACTGGTGGCCTCCGCGCTGGCCCAGGCTGAGCAACGCCCCTTGCTGGTAATCGCCGCCACCCTGGAGGAAGCTGGACGCTGGTGTGCCCAGATCGAGGCAATGGGCTGGGAAACGGTTCATTTCTACCCCACCTCCGAAGCCTCCCCCTACGAACCCTTCGACCCGGAAGCCGAGATGATCTGGGGGCAACTCCAGGTGCTGGCTGACCTGATCCGCGAGAACGCTGCTCCCTCTGCCATCGTCACCACTGAACGTGCCTTCCAGCTCCATCTCCCCCCTGTCGAAGCTTTCCGCCCCTACTGCATTGCCCTGACCAAAGGCATGGATCTGGAGCTGGAAGCCTTCAGCCGTCAGTTGACCGGCCTGGGCTATGAGCGCGTTGCCCTGGTGGAAACCGAGGGCCAGTGGAGCCGTCGGGGGGACATCATCGACATCTTCCCCGTCTCCGCCGAACTCCCCGTCCGTCTGGAACTGTTCGGCGACGAGCTGGACAAGATCCGCGAGTTTGACCCCGCTACCCAGCGATCGCTCGACTCCATCAGCCGCCTCGTCCTCACCGCCACCAGCTTCTCCCCCATTATTTTTAAAGGTCTGGGTGACTGTCCCACCGAACGCCTGCAGGGCTACCTCTCCCCGGAAGAACTGGAACAGCTCGACGAGGGCAAGACCCCAGAGGGAATGCGTCGATTCCTGGGCCTCGCCTACGACCAACCCGCCTCTCTACTCGACTACCTCCCTGCGAATACCCTCATTGCCCTGGACGAACCCGATCAATGTCGGGCACACGGCGATCGCTGGTATGAACATGCTGAAGAACAGTGGCAGGAAGTATTTGGTAATGGGGAATCGGTGATGGGGAATGGGGAATCGGCAACACCCCCATTACCCATCACCCATCACCCATTACCAAAAACCCACCGCCCATTCAATCAGTCGATGGCTGCCATCGTTCCCTACGACCAGCTTCGTCTGACAGAACTGGCAGAGGAGCGATCGGGCCTTAATCTTTCCAGTCGGCCTGTGGCTGCGACACCCCACCAGTTCGGGAAGCTGGCAGACACGATTCGGCAGGAGCGCGATCGCGGTTTTAGTATCTGGCTGGTTTCGGCGCAGCCCTCCCGTTCGGTGGCGCTGTTGCAGGAGCACGACTGTCCGGCGCAGTTCGTGCCGAATCCTCACGACTATCCGGCGATCGAGCGATTGCAGTCGCAGAAGGTCCCCACAGCGGTCAAGTATTCGGGGTTGGCGGAACTGGAGGGCTTTGTCCTGCCCACCTTCCGCATCACGGTGATTACCGACCGGGAGTTCTTTGGCCAGCACACCCTTGCCACCCCCAGCTACGTCCGCAAGCGTCGCCGTGCTGCCTCCAAGCAGGTAGACCCCAACAAGCTCCAGCCAGGAGACTTTGTGGTTCACAAGAATCACGGCGTCGGTAAGTTCATCAAACTGGAGAGCCTGACGCTTAATAACGAAACCCGCGAATACCTGGTGCTGCAATACGCCGATGGCCTGCTGCGGGTGGCTGCCGACCAGCTCAATTCTCTCTCCCGCTTCCGTGCGGTGGGTGAGGCTGCTCCCGAACTCAACAAGATGACCGGGAAAGCCTGGGAGCGTACCAAGAGCAAGGTTCGCAAGGCGGTCAAAAAGGTGGCCTTTGATCTGCTGCAACTCTACGCCCAGCGCGCTCAGCAGGAAGGGTTTGCCTTCCCCCTTGATACCCCCTGGCAGGAGGAGATGGAGGATTCTTTCCCCTACCAGCCCACCACCGACCAGCTCAAAGCGATCCAGGACGTGAAGCGCGACATGGAAAATCAGCGCCCGATGGATCGCCTGGTCTGCGGTGATGTCGGCTTCGGAAAAACGGAGGTGGCCATTCGTGCCGTCTTCAAAGCCGTCACCTCTGGCAAACAGGTGGCCCTGCTGGCTCCCACCACTATCCTCACCCAGCAGCATTACCACACGCTGAAGGAACGCTTTGCTCCCTATCCCATCCAGGTGGGGTTGCTCAACCGCTTCCGCTCTAACGCCGAGAAGCAGGACATTCTGAAGCGGCTCAAAACGGGAGAACTGGATGTGGTGGTTGGCACCCATCAGCTTCTTGGAAAAGGCGTTCAGTTCAAAGACCTGGGTCTGCTGGTGGTCGATGAAGAACAGCGGTTTGGCGTCAACCAGAAGGAGAAAATCAAAACCCTGCGGACTCACGTCGATGTGCTGACGCTTAGCGCTACTCCGATTCCCCGGACGCTTTATATGGCGCTTTCCGGTGTTCGTGAAATGAGTCTGATCACCACTCCCCCACCCTCCCGCCGCCCGATTAAAACTCACCTGTCCCCCTACGACCCCGAAATGGTGCGCACTGCTATTCGGCAGGAGTTGGATCGGGGCGGACAGATCTTCTATGTGGTGCCTCGCATTGAGGGAATTGAAGAAATTGCTGGACGGATTCGGGAAATGGTGCCGGGTGTACGGCTGGCGATCGCCCACGGTCAGATGCAGGAGGGCGAACTGGAGGCCACCATGCTCACCTTCAGCAACGGTGAAGCCGATATCCTCGTTTGTACCACCATCATCGAATCTGGTCTGGACATCCCCCGCGTCAATACGATTCTGATTGAGGACGCCCAGAAGTTTGGCCTTTCCCAGCTTTACCAGCTCCGGGGCCGGGTCGGTCGCGCCGGAATTCAGGCCCATGCGTGGCTGTTCTACCCGAAGCAGTCGATGCTCACAGAGCAGGCTCGCCAGCGACTCCGCGCCATTCAAGAATTCACCCAGCTCGGTTCTGGCTACCAGCTCGCCACTCGCGACATGGAGATCCGGGGCGTGGGCAACCTGCTCGGTGCAGAACAGTCTGGGCAAATGGATGCGATCGGGTTTGACCTCTACATGGAGATGCTGGAGGAGGCGATCAGGGAAATTCGCGGTCAGGAGATCCCGCAGGTGGACGACACCCAGATCGACATGAGCGTCACTGCCTTCATCCCCGCCGACTATATCCCTGACCTGGATCAAAAGATGAGCGCTTACCGTTCGGTGGCCTCTGCCCAGAGCAAGCAGGAGTTAGCACAAATTGCGGCGGACTGGAGCGATCGCTACGGCAATATCCCCCCTGCTGCCCTGCAACTGATAAAGGTGATGGAGCTAAAGCAGGTCGCCAAAAAGCTCGGTTTCTCGCGCATCAAACCGGAGAACAAACAGCACATTGTTCTGGAGACTCCGATGGAGGAACCGGCCTGGAACCTGCTGAAGGAAAAGCTACCGCTGCATCTGCAAACGCGCTTTGTCTATTCGGCGGGTCGGGTCACGGTGCGGGGACTGGCGATCCTCAGTGCCGACTTGCAGTTGGATAATCTGACCGACTGGCTGAGCCGGATGCAGGGGGCGCTGCCGGAGCCTGCGCTGGTGTGACCCCACCCCAGCCCTCCCCTTGGCCAGGGGAGGGCTGGGGTGGGGGTTTCCCTTGGCAAGGGGGGACTGAGGGGGGGCAAGGCTTCAGAAATTACCTCCAGTCCATCAATCCAAATTCCCCGCACATAGTTGAAAGAAAGCCCGAAGTAAACCCAGCAGAATCGACATCTCACCGATTCCATAAAGCAGCGATTCCGACACCTCGCCATTCACTTGCAAACGATAAAACTTCCAACCCTCACCATTGGTGACAATGCCATAAATATCGATGCGCTTGCCCATCTGCTGATTCACCCACTGACAGGTCTGCATCTCCACCAGACATTGCGCGGCTCCCTGCTCGAAGTCATCCTTCTTGGCTTCAATCACACACCCAAACGGTGCTTCCAGATAGGCGCGACGCTCGGCAATCAGATAATCAACATTGCCGCAAACGGTTTCTCCCTCCAGGTATGCCCCTTTCCATACCTTTAACCGATCAAAGCCTTCCAACCCCTCCTCGCAAATCGCATCGATCAGAAGGGTTTTGGAAACCTCCAGACTCTCCAGGTCGAACCGCTGCAATCGCTCCAACCGCTGCTGAAAGAAGTCGCTGATGGGAACAGGTTTCGCCTGCATTGACCAGCGCTTCAACTCTTGAATTCCCAAAAACTTAAACGCCTCTTTGTAGGAGAAGCTCGAAAAAGGTTTCTTTCGTTGTTGCGTTGCCTGAGTCATGCTAGAAACCCCATCCCCTGTACCCGTGTGCGATCGCCTCTCATCCAGCGTAGCAAGGTGCTGAAGCGTCAGCCCAGACTGATGCGAAAATATTTTGTACAGTTGAGAGAGTTAATTAATGAAGCCAGACTAGAGTGAATGGCAAGAGTCGCGCTGTTGATTGGCACTGGAGAATACGCCCCAGGCTTCAAGCCCCTACCTGCGGCTCCTAAAGATGTGGAGGCGATCGCCACCATCCTGCGCGATCTAGAAATGGGCGGCTTTGATCAGGTCCATACGCTGATCAACCCGCAGTACAGCGAAATGAACGAAACCATCGAAACCTGGTTTCGGGAGCGCCAAAAAGATGACCTGGCGCTGCTCTACATCTCCGGCCACGGTGTGAAAGATGCCCAACTGGATCTGTACTTCGCAGCCTGCAACACTCGCAAGCAAAAAGAAGAACTGGTGAGAGCAACGGCGGTGGCAGCAAGTTTTGTGCGCGATCGCATCAGAGAAAGCAAAGCCAAACGTCAAATCGTCATCCTGGATTGCTGCTTCAGCGGTGCCTTTGGCGATCTGCTGGCGAGAGATGACGACACCATTAACCTGGAAGAACTCCTGGGCGCAGAAGGACGAGTCGTGATGACCTCCTCCAGTTCCATCCAATACTCCTTTGAGCAACGCGATGGCGAACTGTCGATTTACACCCGCTATCTGGTCGAAGGCATTCGTACCGGAGCCGCCGACACTGACGGAGACGGCGCGATTTCGGTACAGGAACTGCACGAGTACGCCAGACGCAAGGTGCAGGAAGAATCCCCGGCAATGTCGCCCAAAATCATCGTTCTAAAAGATGAGGGCTACCAATTGCGGATTGCCAAAGCGCCACTGGGTGACCCGAAGGTGAAGTATCGCCGGGAAGTAGACGCGATCGTTCAGGAGGATGGGGAGGCGATCGATGAGGTGTTGAGTCGTCCTCTACTGGAGGAATGGCAGCAAAAACTGGGGTTGTCGGACGAGGAAGTAGGGGCGATCGAGTTTGAGATTCTGGAGCCGATTCGTCAGCGTCAGGCAAAGACTCAGCGATATCGGGAGGTGTTTACAAGGGCTATTCAGCACAAGAATCCGCTGGGCGAGCGGGAGCGAAAACGCCTGGAGCAACTGAGACAGGTGTTGGGGCTGCTGGAGGAGAATGTGAGGGCGATCGAGGAGGAGATTTTAGCTTCGACTCCACTCAGCCAGCCATTACTAGATCTGCCTTCGTCTGAACCGCTCCCTTCGGCTCCGCTCAGGGAGCTACCTGTTCCAGCCTCGACGAGCAACGTTGATTTACCTGCGACCGATCGCCCCTCCCGCCCGGTGGTTGAGCGAAGCCGAAACCACGATTTTTCCATCGACCTGGGCAACGGCATCCAACTCGAAATGATCGCCATCCCCGGCGGCAAATTTCTGATGGGATCGCCCGCAGGTGAAGGGCACGATGACGAGAAACCCCAGCATGAGGTGGCGATCGCCCCTTTCTACATTGGCAAATACCCCATTACTCAGGAACAATACGAGGCTGTGATGGGCAACAATCCCTCTAATTTCAAAGGGGCAAAGCGTCCCGTCGAGCAAGTCTCCTGGAATGAGGCAGTGGAGTTTTGCCGCAAGCTGTCGGAGAAAAGCGATCGCTCCTTTCGATTGCCCAGTGAGGCCGAGTGGGAATATGCGTGTCGGGCTGGAACGACGACGGCTTACTCGTTTGGCGATCGCATTTCAAAGGAAAACGTGAACTTTGAAAACCACTACAAGGGAACCACAGAGGTTGGACGTTTTCCTGCCAATGCCTTTGGTCTGCATGATATGCACGGCAACGTCTGGGAATGGTGTGCCGATCACTGGCACTCAAATTATCAAGGTGCGCCAACAGATGGAAGTGCGTGGATAAAGGACGGAGATAAAAGTTACAGACTGCTGCGGGGCGGTTCGTGGGACCACCCTCTCGACCATTGCCGTTCTGCGTATCGGACTCACTGCACGCCCGACCCTCGGTACTCCTATATCGGTTTTCGGGTGGCCTGTTCCTAGCCGAGGACTTCTTCTTTACACTTTTTCACTTGATTCTTTACACTTCTTAACTCTTCTCTTTCTTGCGCGAAGCGCTTAAAAAATTTTTCAAAAATCCACCCCATCCTGTTTTGTAGCTCCGTAGGATGGGCAAAGGGCGCTAGTCCGTGCCCATCATCCCGATTGAAGATGGGCACACTTCGCTTTGCCCATCCTACGACTGGGAATGGTTCGGGTGTGTCAGCTCCGTAGGATGGGCAAAGGGCGCTAGCCCGTGCCCATCACCACCAGTGAAGAGGGCACACTTCATTTTGCCCATCCTACGACCTGCCTTCATCGACGTGGCAAATTCATATTTTCTTAGCCTCAAGCCTATTGATCAACCACGCTTATAGGACTATTCTCTCTATCCACGCTACATCTGGTGGTTCACCTGAAAAGAATATGAGTGAACTCCCCATCATTCAAAAAACCTACGATCTGGTCAAATGGTACGCGCCGATCCTTAACCGCCTTCCCAAGGGCTACAAGTTCACGTTGGGGGATCGTATGATGCACCTGCTCTACGACCTACTGGAAGGACTGATCCTGGCTCGATATGCTCAGGAGAAACTGGAGCAACTGGAACTCCTCAATGCAAAATTGGCTATATTGCGCCACCAGACCCGGCTATTGCTTGACCTGGAGCTGATCAACATGCAGCGCTATGAGTACATCGGGCAGTTTTTGAACGAGATTGGCAATGAACTGGGCGGCTGGATTAAATACCAGAAGAGTCATAGGGCAGCATCATGAAACGCTATGGCAATCTCTTCCCAGAGGTGATCGAATTCTCGAATTTGCTGTCAGCCTCAAGGCAGGCGCAGAAAGGTAAGCGGTTTCGAGACAGTGTTTTGCAGTTCAATTTCAATCTTGAGAATGAGCTATTTCAACTCCAATCCGAATTAGCTACAAAAACCTACACTCCCGGAACCTACACCAGCTTCTACATCCAGGATCCCAAACCCCGGTTTATCTCCGCTGCACCCTACCGCGATCGAGTGGTTCATCACGCCCTCTGCAATATCATCAGCCCCATTTTCGAGCGTACCTTCACGCGCGATTCCTTTGCCAATCGCATTGGTTTCGGCACCCATCGCGCTCTGCATCGATTTACAAAATTCACCCGAACCAGTCGCTACATCCTCCAGTGCGACATCCGCAAATACTTCCCCAGCATCGACCACGAAATTCTCAAATCCCTGGTTCGACGCAAAATTAAAATCGCCATCGGTTTTCGGGTGGCCTGTTCCTAGCCGAGTACTCTTTAGCGCCAGCGCCGGATCATGGGAATGGTTCGGGTGTGTTAGAAAGAGTCCACTACTACTCCTGTGAGACGGTCAGTCTCCGAAGATCAACCCGGTCGGATAGCCTGGTAGGTTTGCACCGAAGGGCTGTCCGGCCTTCAAAAGATTGGGTGGGGAGCGATCGCCCTCAACTATAAAGTATTCATAGTTTTCTCAGCTAGAATCAAAGCACAGCGGCAGGAGATGAGCATGGTCAATCGGGAGATGATTAAGCAAGAAGTCGATCGCCTCAGGGATGACCAGCTCGAACGAGTGGCTGAGTTTATTGCGTTCATAAAATTCTGTGAGACCAATTCTTCAAACAATTGGCAACCCTTAATCGACAGCCTCTCCCTTTTCTCCCAGGACTTTATGACTTCCCGATGACAACCAGAACTTGAGCTTCGGGAGCCTTTTGAATGATATTTCTGCTGGATACCAATACCAATACCGGAAGCGTCAAAAACTGCCCCGGCGGGACAGCGAACTATACTTCAGCAGGCTGCTTCTGACCCTCCAACCACTGCTCATAAGCTTCCTGGTTGCCACCAAAAGAATCGGCAGAAACCTGACGTTCAGGCATCGGTTTGAGCGGAGCGTTAATCGGACTGTACTTGCAGTAGCAAATCACAACCATGTCAAACTCACCCATCGGCACATCGGGCGTGTAGGTCTCAACCCGTGTAACTTCCCAGTCTCCCTTTCGGTAGTGGGTGCTGTAACCATGCTCGTCAGGATCGTGTAATGCTTCTACCCGAATAAATTCAGTGGGACGGTAGCCCGGTTCAGGAAGAGGTTTGTCAGAAGAGTCCCAATGCTCTCCCAAAATCCAGGTCAATGCCTGGGTATGCTGTAGCTTTCGGTTTCTCCAGCCCGTTTTTTCATTCTTCTCTGCCTGGAAGATAATATATTTCCGCATCAGCCTTCATCCTTTTCAGTATCGTAGTAGGACTTTGGAAATTCAGTCTTACCCGAAAAAACGCAATCAACCTCAAAGACCTGGTTCGTGGTTTCGGGTAATTCTTCAATTCGCTTCAGTTCCCAACCGTATTTACGTGCCATCTCAAGACAATCTCCTGCTTCGGCTGCTGCGTGTCTTGAAACATTTTCCTCCTCGTCGTACCTGGGCTTTGGCATACCACTACGATTGTATGTTGCTGATACACCAGGTCAAGGTGCATCTTTAGTACAAAAGTATTTTATACCTTTAAGGTTTACAGGCGCGATCGCAAATTCAACCGCCTCGGCAACTTCTCGAACGGCACTCCGACTGCTCGACAAAACTCATCCCACTGCTCACGAGTCATCGCAGGCTCAACATCTCCATTCTCCCAACGCCGCAGGGTAGAAGTTGACACGCCTAGCTTAACCGAGAGCTGCTCCTGCGTGAGGTTTGCGCCCTCCCGCAGCTCCCGTAATGGAGATTCACCTTCTCCAGTCTGTTGACTTGCTTGTTTCGCTGGCATATCATCTTAACCGACTACTTTGAGCGGTCAAATTAATCGACTAAAGCAGTCGCCCTATAAGGCGTAGCGGCAGTTCCCAAGAAAACGACTTCTTGGGGTGGTTCGAGTGCGACATCAGGAATCAGTGCAAGGAAAGCTGATTGCTGGAGTCGTGCTGCTTTGCCCTGCTTTAGTGTCTCATTTTGCAGGAGGTTTAGCGCATGAGTTATCGAGAGCAATTGCAACCGTGGGTCGTCTACCGCCTATTGCCGAATCTACAGCGGCTCATGGTGGCGCGATTTCGACGGCGAGGAGATGCGGATGCCTACTTGAAGGTAATGAAACAAGTGGTTCCAGAGGCACGGTTCTCAGTGTGTATGAAGGTTACTCGTACTGAAATTGGCTACCCAATGCGTAGCTAATTGCTGCTTCCCCATGCTGATTAACTCAAGCCCTACCCGCTGGGATGTGTTTGGGCCGATTCGCAGCCTGCTGCACCTAAAAAACTTCTCCTGGGTCGAGCCGAAGGGGGCTCTCAGTTCCCCCACCGATCGCGCCCCTCCCAATAGGGACATTCCGGGCAAGCCTCCCCCTCTGGATAATCGACGCCCTCCTCATGAGGACAACCGATAATTCCAGGTGACAGCAATACCGACTGAGCATTCTGCTCCTCAATAAACTTCAGAATCTCCTGGATTGCAGCACCGTTAAACCGCATGTCTACATCACCATAATCCTTTGAGAACCAGCGTTCTAATAGAACGACCTCGTTCTTCTGGTTCAAAATACCCACCGCAATCTTCGTCGCCTCCAGATTATCCGGCCCATAGAACGACACCGTTGCGATCGGGTGCCCCTTAAAGCCCCGACTGGCTTTCTTGTCTAACTGATAACGACTGCGCCGATCCATACTGCTCACTTACTCAGCCCCGTCTTCTACTCAAAGTCTAAACCCATTCCACGCCTCCTCCCCCAATTCCGATACCATAGAACAATCACCCGATAAAAAACTCTGATTTAACTGCGGAGACTGTTGCATGGATTTGGTTTCGCTTCAGAGCTGGCTGGACAACGCCTCCTTTGCTGTTCTGTTTGTCACCATGCTGATTTACTGGGGCGGGGTCGCTTTCCCTAAGGTGCCCTACCTGGCAGGACTGGGGACTGCGGGAATGGCGATCGCCAACCTCGGTATCGCTGCCCTCCTGGGTTCCCGCTGGATTGAGGCGGGCTACTTTCCCCTCAGTAATCTTTATGAGTCCCTGTTCTTCATCGCCTGGGGCGTCACCGCCATGCACCTGCTGGCCGAGAATATGAGCCGCAGCCGTCTGGTGGGGGCGTTCACCGCTCCGGTGGCAATGGGGATTACAGCTTTTGCGGCGCTGACCCTGCCCGACCAGATGCAGACGGCAGAACCGCTGGTGCCCGCGCTCAAGTCGAACTGGCTGATGATGCACGTCAGCGTCATGCTGTTGAGCTATGCGGCGCTGATGGTGGGGGCTGTGCTGGCGATCGCCTTCCTGATCGTCACCCGTGGACAGTCGATCGAACTGCGGGGTAGCTCCGTGGGAACGGGGGGGTTCCGCGATGCTCGCTATCGGCTGAAGCGATCGGGAGAAGCCGTTCTGCCAACCAGTGAAGCGGCTCCGGTGGCGCTCTCGACAGGAGCTACAACGGCGGTATTGGCGATTGAGCCTCAGATTGAAACTCAGACCCTGCCACTCTCTCCCCAGCGGCTCGGATTGGCTGATACGCTCGACAACATCAGCTACCGCATGATCGGTCTGGGCTTTCCGCTGCTCACGATTGGTATTATTGCCGGGGCTGTCTGGGCCAATGAAGCCTGGGGTTCTTACTGGAGTTGGGACCCGAAAGAAACCTGGGCGCTGATCACCTGGCTGGTATTTGCGGCTTACCTGCACGCCCGCATCACACGCGGCTGGCAGGGCCGCCGACCGGCGATTCTTGCTGCAACTGGCTTTCTGGTGGTTTGGGTCTGCTACCTGGGCGTGAACCTTCTGGGCAAAGGTCTGCACAGCTACGGATGGTTCTTCTAGAATGAGTGGCTGGTAATCTGCCCCAAAAAGTTATTCCAACGGTTGAGGCGGTTGGCTTGCGGTCTGCAACTGACCGCCTGATTTTTCAAAACTGAGGACAGGTGTAATGGATCAAGGATTTAGCCCGCTGAACGACGATGAAGTGCTGTACGTGAACCGGGGCCGCGTACTGATGCCCAACCCCACCTTCAAGGTGATCGAACTGCTGGACGCACTGGCTCAGTTGATTAGCGAAACCGAGGCTGACTGGACGGAGGATTGCGAAGGCTGGTTTACCGATGGTCTCCCCTGCGAGGTGCTGCGCTTTGGCAACCAGGGCTGGCAGCGAGGTCGAGTTCGCCTGCGTGTCGAATTCATGCCCGTCAACCCCAAGCTCTTGCGCGAAGCACAACCCCGCCGCGCCCGCGAAGACCGTCCTTCTAGAGAAGAGTACGCCCAACGAGAAGATATTTATCCGCAGGGCTACCGAAACGAGGACGACTACTAAGTGCTATCCGAAAACCGGAAACCCAAATTCTGGCAGGCGAGACGCTACAGCGTCTCGCCTGCCAGAATTTGGGTTTCCGGTCAGATTCTATAGCGTTTCCATCCCGTAGCTCCCTGAGCGGAGTCGAAGGGAGCGGAGTCGAATCCCTGCAATAGGAAGGGGTGCATCCCACTTTTGCAAATTTCTAAAATCAGTTTTGCGAGTATCGGGGGGGGGGGCCCCGGAGCCCCGCCAAC
>JBIKWV010000741.1:0-3494 GCA_044356135.1 Elainellaceae cyanobacterium | reverse complement strand
TGAGATGGGAAGGGGTGCCACACAAGAGGAGGCGATCGCCAGACTGCACATCCTCCTGGCCTTCGGGAAATCTGAGAAACCTGCCCTCCCGACGGATGGCCTGGATCTGTACCCCATACTGGTCAGCGAAGTCCAATTCAGAGAGTGTTTTGCCAACAGCAGGACTGTTTTCAGGTAGCATTACCCACTGACAGGCCAGCGCCTGAGTCGGAACAGGTGTTTCGCCAGTTGCCAGATCGTCAAAGGCCGCAAGCTCCTCCGGTTCACCCACAATCAGCAGGCGATCGCCCTCCTGGAGCGGCGTTTGAGCATTAGGATAGTCCACCACCTCGCCATCGGCTCGACGAATGGCCATCAGACTGACACCCGTGATCCTGCGCAAATCAGCTTCCTCCAGGGTCATGCCCATCAGTGGGGAGGCTTCCGGCAGGCCATACCACTGGCTGTTCATATCCTGGGCAGCGGCCTCAATATCGCGGGAGATCTCCTGAGCAGAGCGTTCCGGGCGCAGCTCCAGGTAATGGCTGCTGCGAATTTCGGCCATCTCCTGCTGCACTTTTGGCTGTGGTGCCCCCAGCCCCACCAGGAGATGGGCCGACAGCTCCAGGCTGGCCTCAAATTCGGGCTGTACGACCTCTTTCGCGCCTAACTGGTACAGCAACTCAATATCCTTGTCCTTTCCAGCGCGCACCACGACATCCAATTCAGGGGCGAGTTCCAGCGATCGCTTCAGACAAAGCCGCGTACTCATTGGGTCAGGGAGGGCGATCGCCATGCCCTTCGCCTGTTGCACCCCTGCCGCTTCCATCACATGCAGGCTGGCCGCATTGCCGTAGATGTAGGGAATGTTGGCTGTCCGCAGTTGCTCAATTACCTGCTCCGACTGATCAATCACAACAACGGGATGGTGATGCTCCTGAAGCAATTGCACAATATTGCGACCGACCCGTCCATAGCCACAAACCACAATATGATTCTGTCTCGGCAGGTTCTCGGGCAGTTCACGCAGGTCGTCGGCCCCATCCAGAAATTTCTTCAGCGCAGGCATCTCTTCGGCCCAATCAAACAGACGAGGAGCCAGTCGCAGAACAAAGGGCGTCATCACCAGCGTCACAGCCGTTGTTCCCAGGATCAGCAAATACACCTGACGCGATACCAGACCCAGCGCCTGCCCTTTGCTGGCCAGCACGAACGAAAACTCACCAATCTGTGCCAGTCCCAGTCCAGTCAGAATAGCGGTTTTCAGGGAATAGCGAAACGCCCGAACCAGCGGTAGAACAATCAGAAACTTGCCGACGAATGCCAGCGCCACCAGCCCCAGGATTAGCTCCAGATTGTTCCAGATGAACATCGGGTCAATCAGCATCCCGACGGCAGCAAAAAACAGGCTGGCAAAGATGTCGCGGATTGGCTCCACGTAGGTCAACGTCTGGTCGGCGTATTCCACCTCTGAGATCATCAACCCCGCAATGAAGGCTCCCATCTCAATCGACAGCCCCAGGTACTCCGTCAACAGCGCAATCCCCAGACACAATGCCACCACACCCAACAAAAACAGTTCCCGGCTCTCAGTTTTGGCCAGCAGCCGCAGCAGGGAGGGAATTACCCAGATACCAGCAGCGATCGCCCCTGCCGCCAGCAGCGCTGTTTGGAGCAATGCCCAGCCTATCGCTATGCCAATCTCATCAGAGGGGCGATCGAGCGCTGGAAGAACCGCCAGCATCAGTCCCAGAGCCAGATCCTGTACAACGAGAATCCCCAACATGACGCGCCCATGGGGAGTTTCGGTTTCGTTGCGCTCCATCAGGCACTTAAGCACCACCGCCGTGGAGGAGAGCGACAGGATGCAGCCGAGGAAGACTCCCTGAGTCGGCGAAGTGACCCAGCCAATCCCCAGGGCTGCCAGCGTCGTTAGCCCGATTGTGGAAAGGATCTGAAGTGTACCGCCCCCCAGGCTAATATTTTGAACTTTCTTTAATTCTGAGAAGGAAAACTCAACCCCCAGTGCAAACAGCAGAAATGCTGCACCAAGCTGCGCCAACGTCTCTACCTGGATCAGTTCCTTCACCAACCCTAACCCGGCAGGACCAACGATCGCCCCGCCCAGCAAGTAACCCAGAAGCACTGGCTGACGCAACAGCGCCGCCAGCAACCCCCCACCAGCGGCAGCCGCCAGAACTACCACAAGATCGACAATCAGCCTGAAATCTTCTTGCACAGCGACCTGGGGAATAAATGAAACTTAACGCTATGTAAAGCGTTTTAATATTTAGGATACCGAGTTTTTAAGCATCTGGGTCAGGGAAAACAACAAATTCCTGGTAAATTCTCATTCTCATATCGATCGCTCTGGTGGCGACACCCCTTCCTCCGCTAGCACATTTAGCGATTCGGTGCTAAGCTTTCTTGCCATGTTGCGCTGGCTACTGGGTAGCCTGGACTATGGCTGGTTCTGCTTTTCCTCAAGGTTGGAAAAATGCCCTTGCTTCGCAGTTCCCCCAGGGGATAATCGCCCCTCTACGGCGACTGACTCGACGGCCCTGGTTAATGTTGGGGATGGTTTTGGGGGCGATCGCTCTGCTCGTCGCACTCCATTCTCCCGCCCAGGCGAACGACCCACCCACCCTGCCCGATATCCCCGAAGTCACCCTTCGGCCCACCAATCCTCAACTGGGCGACACCATTCTGGTTGTGACACACACGCCTGATGGCGCATCTGCCCCAACTGTTACCTTTGAGGGCACGGTCTATCCCACCTTCGCCCTTGGAGAAAATCGCTACCGCACCCTTTTGCCAACGACACCGCTCGATCGCCCTGGTAGAAAGGTAATTCGGGTCAAGGTCGGCGACACAACACGCAATCTTGCAGTCGGTCTCAGAAATCGTTCTTTCCCGACTCAGCGAATCTGGGTTCGTGGCGGGGGGGCAGACGGAACGGATCGAGAATTTGACCTGGTGGATGCCTTTAAGCAACAGGTTAGCCCTGAGAAGCTGTGGAGTGGTACCTTTGCCCGTCCTGCCAGCGGTTCCGTGAGTTCTGTCTACGGAGTACGGCGCTACTACAATGGTGTTTTTGCCAATGACTACTATCACCGTGGCGTGGACTATGCCGGACCTACTGGTTCTCCGGTGAGGGCACCCGCCGCAGGTCGAGTCACGCTGATTGGACGTGAATCTCAAGGATTTGTTCTGCATGGCAACACGGTGGGCATCGATCATGGTCAGGGCGTTGCCAGCATCTTTATTCACCTCAGCCGCATCGATGTGCGGGAAGGCGACATGGTGCAGCTCGGACAGGTAATCGGTGGCATCGGGGCAACAGGCTCCGCCACAGGCCCGAACCTGCACTGGGGACTGTTTGTCAGTGGTAAATCCGTTGATCCTGACCCCTGGCGGAATACGGGATTCCAATAGGATCAGGGTTGTAAACCCCAATACGATGCCGGGAAACGCTCTCTCAGAGAGCGTTTCCCGGTATATTTAATTTTTAGCGT
>JBIKWV010000742.1:0-3494 GCA_044356135.1 Elainellaceae cyanobacterium | reverse complement strand
AAGTGTTGCTGATTGTGGGTGAGCGCAATGAGACGGTCTATCTCTCTGCCCGTAACATCGGCAACCTGCGCATGATTTCCGCTAGTAACTTAAATATTTTTGACCTGCTGGCTGCCGACAAGATTGTCGCCACCGCATCCGCTATCGAAAAAGTACAGGAGGTGTACGGTGACTAAGTTTGACCCCCGTAGCCTGCCCGACCTGATCAACCGTCCGCTGGTGACAGAAAAGGCAACCCGATTGCTCGCAGACAACCAGTACATTTTCGAGGTTGCGCCCAAGGCAACCAAGCCTGAGATCAAAGCGGCAATTGAAAGCCTGTTTGATGTCAAGGTAGTCAGCGTCAATACGCAGAATCCACCTGCAAAGAAAAAGCGGGTCGGTCGGTTCATGGGCAGCAAGCCCCACTTCAAGCGAGCGATCGTCACTCTGGCAGAGGGCAGCGAAATCGTCCTCTTCCCCGAAGTCTAAAACTCCTTTCTGTCTGCATCTGTTCGCCCCGTGGCGTTGCCCCTCTGAAACAAACACTGTGACTCATGGGAATTCGTAATTATCGTCCTTACACCCCCGGAACCCGCGAACGCTCGGTTTCCGACTTTGCTGAAATCACCAAAAGCGAACCCGAAAAGTCGCTAACTCTCTCTTCCCACCGCCGGAAGGGAAGAAACAACCGGGGGGTGATCACCACCCGTCACCGGGGTGGTGGCCACAAGCGGTTGTACCGCATTGTTGATTTTCGACGCGACAAATTGAACGTTCCGGCCAGGGTGGCGGCGATCGAATACGATCCCAACCGCAACGCCCGGATCGCTCTGCTGTACTACCAGGATGGCGAGAAGCGTTACATCCTCGCTCCCGTTGGTCTGGCGGTGGGCGCAACTGTTATCTCTGGTCCTGACTCCCCGTTTGAAATCGGCAATGCCCTGCCTCTGGGCAACATGCCTCTGGGTACGACGGTTCACAACGTTGAACTGTATCCCGGTCGCGGTGGTCAAATCGTCCGGGCTGCAGGCGCTTCGGCTCAGATCGTGGCAAAAGAGGGTAGCTTCGTGACCCTGCGTCTGCCTTCTACTGAAGTTCGGATGGTGCGCCGGGAGTGCTATGCGACTATTGGTCAGGTGGGCAACACCGACCACCGCAACCAGAGTCTCGGTAAAGCAGGACGCAAGCGCTGGCGCGGTCGTCGTCCCGAAGTGCGTGGTAGCGTTATGAACCCGGTGGATCACCCCCACGGTGGTGGGGAGGGGAGGGCACCCATTGGCCGTTCCGGTCCAGTCACTCCCTGGGGTAAGCCAGCGCTGGGGATGAAGACCCGTAAGAAGAAGAAAGCAAGTAATGCGATGATTGTGCGCCGTCGCCGTCGAACCTCCAAGCGGGGTCGCGGTGGACGGGAGTCCTAAATTCGGTAGAGGTTAACCGCCATGTCACGTTCACTCAAGAAAGGGCCTTTCGTGGCCGACCACCTGCTGAAGAAGGTTGAAGCGCTTAACGATCGCGGTGACAAGCAGGTGATCAAGACCTGGTCCAGAGCATCCACTATCATCCCCGACATGATTGGTCATACGATCGCCGTCCACAACGGTCGTCAGCATGTTCCGGTCTACGTCACTGAGCAAATGGTGGGCCACAAGCTGGGAGAATTCGCTCCCACCCGCACTTTCCGGGGTCACGCCAAGAGCGACAAAAAAGCCCGTCGATAAAGTCTTTAGCTCCGGCGATTAGCCGGTTTATTTCCCCCCTAATCGCCCGCTGCTGAGTGGAGAAAGTTATGCCTGCTATCAAACCAGACGAAGTAAAAGCCGTTGCTCGCTATATCCGGATGTCGCCCCTCAAGGTGCGCCGAGTCCTCGATCAGATCCGGGGTCGCAGCTACCGAGAAGCCCTGATTATTCTGGAGTTCATGCCCTACGCGGCCTGTGATCCCATCCTCAAGGTATTGCGCTCTGCGGTCGCCAACGCCGAACACAACCAGGGCCTTACCCCCGCCGATCTGATCGTGAGCCAAGCCTACGCCGACCAGGGTCCCGTTCTTAAACGGTTCCGCCCCCGTGCTCAAGGCCGCGCCTACCAGATCCGCAAGCCGACCTGTCACATTACCATTGCCGTTGCACCAGGTGCGGGCGAATAGGAACTGGGAATTGAGGTGAGCTACTGGATTTCCCATCCACTCATCCACCCATGCACCCGCCACCCATTTCACCTTTACCGTTAATCGCTTTCACTGAGGACGTACCGTGGGACAGAAGATTCATCCAGTAGGCTTCCGCCTCGGCATTACCCAGGAGCACCGCTCCCGCTGGTTTGCTGACTCCGATCGCTATTCTGACTTGCTGCAAGAGGACTACAAGATTCGCAACTTCTTCGCGAAGAATCCCCTCAAGCTGAAGAGTTTGGAAAGCCCCAGCATTGCCCAGATCCGGATTGAGCGCAAAGCTGATCAGGTGGATCTGGAAGTGCATACAGCTCGTCCCGGCGTGGTTGTGGGTCGCGGTGGCCAGGGAATTGAAGAACTCCGCACTGGACTGCAAAAGGTGCTGGGAGGCGATCGCCAGATCCGCATCAACGTCAAAGAAGTTGAGCGCGTGGATGCCGATGCTTACCTGATTGCCGAGTATGTGCAGCAGCAGTTGGAGCGCCGAGTTTCTTTCCGTCGCGTGGTGCGTCAGGCGATTCAGCGGGCACAGCGGGCAGGTGTGCAGGGTATCAAGATTCAGGTCAGTGGTCGTCTGAACGGTGCAGAAATTGCCCGAACGGAGTATACCCGCGAAGGTAAGGTGCCGCTCCACACGCTGCGAGCTGACATTGACTACGCCTACATTACGGCGCAAACTATCTACGGAATTCTGGGCATTAAGGTCTGGGTATTCAAGGGTGAAATTATTCCTGGTCAGGAAGAGATTGCTGCCCCCAGCCGTGAACAAAAGCCTCGCCGTCAGCAGCGCCGCCGTCAACAGTTTGAAGACCGATCGAACGAGGGGTAACCACTCATGCTAAGTCCTAGAAGAACAAAATTTAGAAAGCAACAGCGCGGACGCATGAAGGGTCAGGCGACGCGGGGGAACGAACTCAACTTTGGTGATTTCGCGCTGCAAGCCCAGGAACCCTGCTGGATTACTTCCCGCCAGATCGAAGCCAGTCGTCGTGCGATGACCCGTTACATCCGTCGGGGTGGAAAAATCTGGATTCGGATTTTTCCCGACAAGCCGATCACAATGCGTCCTGCAGAGACCCGGATGGGTTCTGGTAAGGGAAACCCCGAATTCTGGGTGGCGGTGGTCAAGCCTGGTCGCATCCTGTTTGAGATTGCCGGAGTGTCAGAAGAGATTGCTCGTGAAGCCATGCGTCTGGCATCCTACAAGTTGCCCATCAAGACGAAGTTTATTACGCGCACGACGGAGGAGTCCTGATTATGCCATTTCCCAAAGTTTCCGAGGTGCGGGATCTGAGCGATGAAGAACTCAGCGAACAGATCGTTGCTGCGAAGAAGCAACTGT
>JBIKWV010000740.1:0-3500 GCA_044356135.1 Elainellaceae cyanobacterium | reverse complement strand
ACTTGCTTGAATGCTGGCAGGCTGTTTTGCTGTTCTAGATAATCAACCGAATGCCCATACTTCTGGTACTGCGTTTTGCGGTTGTAGAGTGCGGCGTTGTACAAGTCCTTGTGCATCCGTCGCCACTCATGAAGCTGTCGCTCCTGAGTGGCAGTTGGATACAGTCGGAATGTGACACGCCGAATCGCCACTGGTCTTCACCTCACTGCTTGCGTGTACAATCAGCATAGCACAACTCAGATTGACTCGAAATGAGTATAAAGCAGTTCAGAAGTGGCTCTCATGCTGTCTTTAGCATTCACTTGCACATCGTTTTTGTGACGAAGTACAGGCGAAAAGTCCTGACCCAAAAGATGCTGGAAGCAATGAAGCCTGTGTTTGAAAGAGTTCTCGAAGCCAACCAGAGTATACTGACTGAATTCAATGGTGAACCCGACCACGTTCACCTGCTGATTGACCTGCACCCTGACAACAACATCTCAGACCTGGTTGCCTCGCTCAAATCAGCATCAAGTCGGGTAGTACGGCAGGAATTCAAAGCGGAAATTGACAAGGTTTATTGGGGAAAAGCAAAACTATGGCATGACTCAAAGTGCATTGTTTCTTGTGGCGGTGCCCCATTGGAAATCGTGAAGGAGTATGTGCAGAATCAGTCGGGAGGGCGGGAGTCTTGATGGGCAATGCCGCTCCGCTCCATTGCCGCCCTATCCATCCCCACCGCACAGGCGGATGGGGAATTCCGCGATTTAGTTGACTAAATTGCGCCGATTTTTTCCAAAACGCTGACTGCGTCAGAGTTTTGGAAAAAATCGGCGCTAGAATTAAACATGCCGCGAAACGCCCTCTGCGAGGGCGTTTCGCGGCATCACAGAAAAAATAGTCAAAACTCCAGTTACTATGGGGCAATATAAAATCGGGTTGGGGGTTATCCACCACAGGAGGATGTCATGCAGGACTTTTGCCCGATTCTTGGATTTGACCATCTGGAATTCTACGTTGGCAACGCACGACAGGCAGCATCCTTCTACTCCAGATGTTTTGGGTTCCGAACGATCGCCTATCGGGGTCTGGAAACGGGGAGCCGAGAGGTAGCCTCCTATGTATTGGAACAGGGAAACATTCGATTTGTTCTGAGTTCTGGCCTCAGCTCGGCGCACCCCATCAGCAAAAGCGTGGCGCAACATGGGGATGGTGTAGGAGTACTGGCGCTCCAGGTGCCCAACGTGGTGAGTGCCTACAAAGAAACGACGAGCCGAGGGGCAGTAGGGGCGATCGCTCCCACCGAAGTCGAAGACGGCTACGGCATTTTGCGCTATGCGGCTATTCATATCTACGGCGACGTGCTGCTCAAGTTTGTCGATCGCAGCGACTATGCAGGCACCTTTGCTCCCAACTTTCAGCCACGATACGAGGGCGCGCCCGGTTTCACAGGAGGACTGACGGCGATCGATCACATTGTGGGAAACGTCGGCAGCGGCGGTATGGAGTATTGGGTGAACTTCTTTGAGAAAACAATGGGGTTCAACCTGCTGGTACATTTTGACGAAAATGCGATCTCAACCGAATACTCTGCGTTGATGTCAAAGGTAATGAAAAACAGCACAGGTTTGATCAAGCTTCCAATTAATGAATCCGCAAAAGGAAAACGAAAATCCCAGATTGAAGAATACCTGGAATACAACGAGGGGGCTGGAGTGCAGCACATTGCCCTGGCAACGGATCATATTATTGAAACGGTGAAACACTTAAAGACGGCAGGCGTTGATTTTCTACAAACTCCCCACAACTATTACGACCATCTGGAGGATCGGGTTGGCACAATCAACGAACCCCTGGAGGAGCTTGCAGAATTAGGCATTCTGGTCGATCGCGATCAGGAAGGCTACCTGCTACAAATTTTCACCCAACCTGTTCAGGATCGCCCCACCCTGTTCTTTGAAGTGATTCAGCGGCAGGGGGCGCAGGGCTTTGGGGAGGGCAACTTCAAAGCGCTGTTTGAGGCGATCGAACGGGAGCAGGCACTACGCGGAAACCTTTAGGCGATCGCCAGGAGAGGCTGAGCCATGACGTACTACTATCGCCTGGGCAAGGTTCCCCACAAACGACACACCCAGTTTCGTCAGGACGATGGATCCCTGTATCACGAGGAGTTAATTAGCACTTGTGGATTTTCTGGGATCCAATCACTGCTCTATCATCTGCATCCACCGACCCGTATCCAAAAAGTGTTGCCGGGGGAATCAACGGCACCTTTTCTAGCAGAAACGGATACCCTGCACCCCCGCCACCTGAGGACAGCAAAAGCACAGCAGGGAGGGGATGCGATCGCCACCCGCACTCCCCTCCTGGCCAACACCGACCTGTGTATCTCCGTCGCCTCCCCCACTGAACCGATGCCCTACTGGTATCGCTTCGCCCACGGAGATGAAGTGCTGTTCATCCACGAGGGTAACGGAATTCTGGAAAGTCAGTTTGGAACGCTGCATTACCGACCAGGGGATTATCTGGTGATTCCTACCGGAGTTTTATGGCGACTGCTCCCCGATGCAAGCACGCCTCAGAGGATGCTGGTGATTGAAGCGAATGGCCATATTGACTCGCCTGCCCGCTACCTCAACCGCTATGGCCAATTTCTGGAGCACGCCCCCTACAACGAACGCGACATTCGTCCCCCCGAAGCGCTGACGCTCCACGACGAGACAGGTGAATTTGAGGTGAGGGTCAAGGCACGCGATCGCATCACCCGCTACCTCTACACTCACCATCCCTTAGACGTAGTGGGCTGGGATGGGCACCTTTACCCCTACGCCCTCAACATCGAAGACTTTGAACCTATCACCGGGCGCATTCACCAGCCCCCACCCGTCCACCAGACCTTCGAAGGCCCCGGTTTCGTCATCTGCTCTTTCGTCCCCCGCCTGTTCGACTACCACCCGCAGGCAATTCCCGCCCCCTACAACCACGCCAACGTCGATTCCGACGAAGTCCTCTACTACGTCAAAGGAAACTTCATGTCCCGCCAGGGTATCGAAGAAGCCTCCCTCACCCTCCATCCCAACGGCATCCCCCACGGTCCCCACCCCGGCACCTATGAGGGATCGATCGGGAAACAGAGCACGGATGAGTTGGCCGTCATGATTGACACGTTTCGCCCCCTGCGTTTGACGCGCAACGCGCTGGAGTTTGAAGATGAGGGCTATGTGTATAGCTGGAGTTGACCCCTCCTCAGACCTCCCCTTAGTAAGGAGAGGGAACCAATCCCTATTCCCCTACCCCCCGCTCCCTCAAGGGAGACTTCTGGGGGATCTGCACCACTCAACACTTCTGACCCAAAAAGGGCAAAAATGCCCCAACGACCCAATAGCGCCCGAGATCTGCAAATCGTCAGGAAGCCCAGTCCAGAAGCCTTTTCTATTGATTTCCTTAGAAGCCGATGGTGGGATTTGAACCCACGACCGCTCGATTACGAATCGAGTGCTCTACCACTGAGCCACATCGGC
>JBIKWV010000739.1:0-3505 GCA_044356135.1 Elainellaceae cyanobacterium | reverse complement strand
TATGGCCTCCCGCAGCAGCGATCTCCAGCGCACGGCGGGCGTGAGACTGGCCCTTCACATCCTTCAGGTCGAGTCCCCGAAACTGACTGCGCACCAGCTCCTGTTTGCCGTTGATGCGGAGCGGTTGGTAGCGCTGTGGTTCGTTGAGAAAATCTGCCACTTCGGAAAGGTGCTTGAAGCCGTATACATCGATGCCCTGCACCAGAGCGGCCTCCTGGGCGTTGTCAGCAGGAACCACCAGACCTTTGATGCCGAGTTTCTGGGCGGTGGCGGCGATCGCCAGCACCCCCGACACCGCCCGCAACGCTCCATCCAGAGAGACTTCTCCCAGAAACAGGTAATCCTCCAGCAGTTGCATACTGACCTGTTCGGTGGCTGCCAGGACGCCAATGCTAATGGGTAGATCGAAACTGGGGCCTTCCTTCCTCAGGTCTGCCGGACTTAAATTAATCACTACCTTGCGCATCGGAAACGCATACCCGGCATTCTTCAGCGCCGCCTTCACCCGTTCCCGGCTTTCCTGCACCGCAGTGTCAGGCAACCCCACCACTACGACACCGGGCAGTCCGCCCGCCACATCGACCTCCACCCCAACCTTCACCGCGTCAATTCCCAGTAAAGCGGCACTCCAGATTCTGGACAGCATAGTTTGCCTCGAAACACCCTGCGCGATCGCCCCAAAAGCGAAAGAGCCGCGCAGGGCGACTCTCACAATGGGTTAATCTGCCTGAGTTTAGGGTGCCCAGAAAGGGTGGTCATCGTTGCCTATCCGAAAAATGAAACCCCAAATTCTGGCAGGCACGACGCTACAGCGTCGTGCCTGCCAGAATTTGGGGTTTCGGATAGGCTCTTAATGCTTGCCCTGGGGTTGAGTGGGAGGCGATCGCCGGTTCAAAAACTGGCTCAAAATCCTGCCAATTTCCGTAATTGATTGCTCTTCCCCTGAGATAAAGGGTGACAGCAATGAACGCGCAACCAGGGCTGGATGTTTGAATTCAGCCCATTCCTTCAAATCTGGGTGTGATCAGTGCTGTCAGTTTATCCAGCGAGTGGAAATCACCCTATGCGTCCAGACTTTTCGAGTCGAAATTTGCGGGGACGTTCTCTGCGGGGTCAAGACTTGACCGGGGCAGACTTCAGTTTTGCGGACATTCGAGGAGTAGACTTCAGCCATGCGATTTTGAAAGGGGCGAATTTTACCCACGCCAGAGCGGGGTTACCACCGCAACGGGTCATTGGGTTGATGTTGCTGTCCCTGCTGCTCTCAGTGGTGGCAGGAAGCGCTTCAGGTCTGGCGGGGATCATCACCTCCAACAGTTTGAGTGCTGACTATGTTGAACAGTACGGTGCCGCTCCAGGGCTGGTGGTGCTGTTTGTGTTGCTTGCTTTCTACATCGGCGTGTTGCGCCTGGGGTATAGTCCCTCCCTGATGGCAGCGGGATTACTGGTGGCTGGACTACTGGCCCTGGTGATGGCGATCGCCTGGTTGAGCGGCGGTTCCCTCGCACCGACGGGAACTGCCCGGTTCATTGCGTGGACTTCTGCGATCGCTGGCGTGCTTTCCACCGCCGGAGCTGCGGTTGGGGGAGGGGCGGTCGCCTCCATCGCTGCCGTTGCCTCTGCGAATCTGGCTGTTGGCAACTGGGCTGAGTGGGTGGCGCTACTGTTTACGCTGCTGGTGGCCCTCCTGGTCACCCTTGGTCTGCCGATACTCCAACTTGTGTCCATTCAGGTTTCACCGATTACACCGATTGGGGTGATCCTGGCGATCGGGATTGCCTGCCTGGGAGCCTACACCGCCCGTCGAGCAATGCAGGGCGATCCCCGGTTTGCGTTTAACCGGGCAGTGGCGATCGCCTTTGCCAGCTTTGGGGGCACCCGATTTTACAGAGCAGACCTGTCCGAAGCGAATTTTACCCGTGCGATTCTGAAAAGCACTGACTTACGACAGGCAATCCTCACCCACACTCAATTTCATCGGACGCAGAAGCTGAACCAGGCAAGGGTTGGGGGAACCATTCTGGCAGATCGGGCGGTACTGGAGCTGTTGGTGAATCATCGTGGAGCGGGGCAATCTTACAGCAGTTGTGATCTGCGAGGAGCAAACTTGCAGGGAGCAGACCTGAGCGATGCGAACCTGATGGGAGCGGATCTCAGTCATGCGCTGCTGAAGAATGCCTGTTTAGAACGAGCGAATTTAACCAAAGTTCGGGCAATCCAGACCGATTTCCGGCAAGCACAGTTCACTGCTGCCTGCCTCGAAGCCTGGACGATCGATGCCACCACGCAACTCGACAACACCCTCTGTGACTTTGTTTACCTGAAACACAACCAGCAGGAACGCCGCCCCAACAGCGGCACCTTCGCAGTGGGAGACTTTGCCCGCCTATTTCAAGAAGTGCTGGACACCATCGAACTCATCCTCCATGCAGGTCTGGATTGGAAGGCACTGGCGGTTTCGCTCAACCAGGTGCAGGCGACCCATCCGGATCACCCCCTCTCAGTCCGCAGCATTGAGAATAAAGGGGACGGCACGATAGTCGTCAGTGTCAATGTTGCTCCCAATGCAGACAAAGCTACCCTCCACGCCGAATTGAGCCATGAATATCAAACTGCCCTCCAGCTTTTAGAGGAACGCTACCGCGCCGAACTCCAGAGCAAAGATGATCAAATTGCCCTCTACCGACAGCACCAGCATGACCTGAGGGAAATGATGCAGGTCTTGACGGGCAAGCCCCCCACGCCTCCCCCCTCACCCACCCACCTTCACCACCGCCACAGGCTCGTCACCCTCAAACTCGGCAACGGCAACTTCACCAGCGGTTTCCCCGTCATCTTGCAGATCGGAGACGAAGGGACATTGCCATCCGTCGAGGTCACCGGACGTTTACCCGCCGCACCACACATTGCGCAGCAGTATCGACAATGGCAGATGGCATACCGTCGGGGACTACAGACGCAGTTGCGGTTAGGCGCACCACCATTTCAGGTGACCAACGTCAGCCAGCGGGAGTTGTTGGAGGAATGTCGGAGGCTAGGGAATGAACTGCAACACGCTTTCCAGGCATGGCTGACTGCCGAAACCTTTCGTCCACTGCGGGAGCGTCTGCTAGAGCAGCTCCATCCAACAGACTCGATTCGACTGATCCTGCAAACGGAGGATGACCTGTTGCAACGTCTTCCCTGGCAGAACTGGGACTTTTTTGAGCGCTACTCCCAGGCTGAAGTTGCTCTGAGTACCCCCTCCTACGAGACGACTGGGATGAGTCCCATCGCTGCGGATCAGGTGCAAATTCTGGCGGTTCTGGGCAATAGTGCTGGGCTAGATTTGCAGAAGGATCGGGAGGCGCTGGCACAGATCCCGAACGCGAAAGTGACGTTTTTGCTAGAACCGAGCAGTGAGGAGTTGGGCGATCGCCTTTGGGAGCAGTCCTGGCACATCCTGTTCTTTGCCGGACACAGTAGCAGTCATGCCAACGGCAGCACCGGACAACTCTCACTGAAT
>JBIKWV010000738.1:0-3506 GCA_044356135.1 Elainellaceae cyanobacterium | reverse complement strand
GTGGAGGCTTATCCGTTGGGATGCCGATGATGCAGCAACTTTCAATCGTAAGATTGGGAAGCTCCCGCTAGACCCGCAAGGGTTAGCGGGAGAGGATGTCACTCCAATGGCAGAACTGTTGATTGATAAAGAAACGATTCAAACCGACTTAAAGGCAGCAGCAGCAGTGCTGCAAGCTCACTATATTCATGAAATAGGAACCGTTTATCAGCTTGCGGATCTGGAGTGGGCGCTGATCACGTGGCTGGAACTGTCCGTCGAAGCGCTGGCCCAGGATGCAGTTTTTCATGTGATTGAAGGCGATCGCACCTATGCCTTCAACCGTCCAGCGTTTGAGCAGCAGATCCAGCAACTTGAACCAATTGAGGAAAAAGTGGAGACCAGTGCTGAACCTGCCAAGCCCAAGAAAAAGCGCAAAGGTAAGGCAACAGCAGCTTAGCCCATGTTCCGAACAGCAGATGAGACGAATGGGAGGAACCAGAGATGATG
This sequence comes from Elainellaceae cyanobacterium, assembly GCA_044356135.1. GTDB lineage: Bacteria > Cyanobacteriota > Cyanobacteriia > Elainellales > Elainellaceae > CAZVXA01. Next base: position 3,017 of record JBIKWV010000738.1, on the reverse strand, counting down.
AGACTGATTGACTACCCGGACGCGATCGCCCAGAAACAGCGGCAGTTTCTGCAAACAGAGCAGCAGATTCGCCGACTCCAGGAAGCACTCAACAACATAACTGCGGCGATTGACACCACCATTGCCTTTGATACCACATTGAAGAACGATGCCCAGCGCAAAGCCCGCCGTACTGAGATGTTGCGCAAAGCAGAATTTCGCAATGCTCTGAACAATCTACAGCTTACTCAGGACAGACGCACCGAGATTGAGATTGACCTCAACTTGCTACGCAACCAGTTTGCTGTCCTGATGCTGGAGCTACAGGAATCTGTCATTCGCCGTGAAATGCAGTCACCCGATAGCCTTTACCAGATGGCAGAAGCAGCCTGAGTCCGTTCTTTACAGCGCTTTGCAAGCGCGTGTGGTACACAGTTTTTGTTGAGAACCGCGCTGAGCGCGGTTCTCAACAAAAACTTTGGTTCTATCTCAGCGCAAAGCGCTGTATACAGCGTTTTTCACGCTGGTGAAGTACAGGGGGTAGGGGCAGTGCCTCCACGCAGGGCCTATCCGAAAACCCAAATTCTGGAGGGCGCGACGCTGTAGCGTCGTGCCCTCCAGAATTTGGGTTTTCGGTTTTCGGATAGGCAATTAGAGCAACTCTATCGGTAGATTCGGGAATCCTGTCATAAGCCAGATGGCAAAGCTCCAAGTTTTTCTACCTTAGGAGTATGGCATTTGCTTTTCGGGATTGTTGTAATAAAAGTGCTGTAGTTCCCGCTATCGCGGTTCTTTCAATGCCATTGCAGCAACCCTCGTTGAACGGCTACAGCGATCGCTCCGGCTCTGCAACTTAGCGCGCTCGAATTGTTTATTCTTCTTACACCCAAATATCATGAAACTTTCTTACCGAGGCTCCCAATACGACCTCTCCTTTGGCATCGAAGTCTCCGACAGTGAAATGGTGGGCAAATATCGTGGCAGTGATGTCCGATTCAAACAGCCCAAACCCTCAGAAATTCCTGACGCAGTTGTACCCATGCAATATCGGGGTACACGCTATCTGGGGCTGAGATGATTGAGTCGGCAGGTAGACCCTAAACTGCCCTTACGAGAACCTAAATTTCTGGACTTTTGACTATATTTTTCTACAATGCTGCGAAACGCCCTCTGCGAGGGCGTTTCGCAGCATATTTAGTTTTAGCGCCGATTTTTCCTGAAACGCTGACTGAGTCAGCGTTTCAGGAAAAATCGGCGCAATTTAGTCAAAAGTCCAGTAAATTTGATAAGGCTTGGCGCTGTAGGGCTGCGCCTTTTCAAATTTAGGTTTCCGAATCGGTTGGGAGGGAATCTGACAGTTCCAAAGTCATGCTAGGCTGACAGAGTTCATCCCCCGTAGGACATTCCCTCTGGGACGCTTTTCTCCGTTAGACTCATGGCGATTCTGGATTCTCAAGGACGGCTATTTGGCAAGGTCAATATCCTCGATCTGGGCGCGGGGCTGGTGATTTTGATGGTGATCGCCGGAATTTTTTTGTTCCCGGGTACGTCTGGTTCATCAGTCGCCCAGTTAGGCGGGCAGTCCAAGCCAGTCGAGGTTGATGTCATGGTGCGCGGTTTAACTGTCAGTGACCCGAAGGCACTACTCCAGGCCGTACAGACTTCTGGCAAGGCAAATGTAATCATTCGGAACCAGCCCTATGGTCAGCTCGATGTGATAGGAGTGAAGGAACTTCCCCGAACGGTGGCAGTGCCCCAGCCTGATGGTTCCGTGAAGGCGGAAGATGACCCCCGCCCTGAACTCGACTACACCGTTGACATGATGGTAACGCTCCGGGGAAACGCCCAGATTACCGACGACGGCCCGGTTTTGGGAAACAGCAAAGTCAAGGTGGGAACTCCAATGGAGTTGGAGGGTCTAACATATCGGTTTAACGCGCCTGTTGTGGGCGTTCGCATCAAGGAATAACCCATTCACTGTGTTTTTTAGCGTTGTCATTCCCACTTATAATCGCCTGCCGATTTTGCAGAAGTGCCTGCGGGCAATGGAGCACCAGACGTTCGCTCCCGATACAGCGATCGCAGGCTACGAAATCGTGGTAATCGATGACGGCTCCACCGACGGCACCGTGGACTGGCTACAGTTGCATACTGCCGAGTTCCCCCACGTCCGTTTGCTAACTCAAGACCACCAGGGGCCAGCAGCAGCCCGTAACCTGGGGGTTGAAAACGCAAAGGGTGACACAATTATCTTCATTGACAGCGATCTGGTGGTGACCGAGGGTTTTCTCCAGGCTCATGCAGATGCCCTGACGGAAGGCGCAAACCAACTGGGGGGCGATCGACTGTTCACCTACGGCAGCGTCATCAACACCTGCAACTTTGCAGATCCCACCTCGGAGCCATTCAAGGTCACCGACTTTTCAGCCGCTTATTTCGCCACTGGGAACGTGGCGATCGCCCGTCACTGGCTAGAACAAGCAGGATTATTCGACACCCGTTTCCAGCTTTACGGGTGGGAAGACCTGGAGTTGGGAGTTCGCCTCAAGCAGCTTGGCCTGAAGCTGGTGAAATGCCCCCAGGCAGTCGGCTATCACTGGCATCCCCCCTTTGCGCTGAATCAGATTCCCAACCTGATCGATAAGGAGATCCAGCGAGGGCGCATGGGCATTCTCTTCTATCAGAAACACCCGACCTGGGATGTGCGCATGATGATTCAGATGACCTGGCTGCACCGCTTGCTGTGGGGTTTGCTTTCCCTGGGCGGCAGGTTAAACGAGAAAACTCTCGCCCCCCTGCTTCAGTGGTTGATTGACCAGGGCAAACCCCAGTTGGCACTGGAAATCGCCCGCATCTTTCTCAACTGGTATAACGTTCAGGGCGTCTATGCCGCCTATGCCGAGGTGCAGCAGGCCAGCCGCCCGTAAGTGGAGTTTTGACTATTTTCCCCACAATGCCGCGAAACGCTCTCTACGAGAGCGTTTCGCGGCATGTTGAATTTCAGCGTCGATTTTTCCTGAAACGCTGACTGAGTCAGC
>JBIKWV010000737.1:0-3508 GCA_044356135.1 Elainellaceae cyanobacterium | reverse complement strand
AAAACAATTCGGTTTTATTTAATTCGCGATCCTCAGACTTTCAAAGGTGGTTTTCAGCGTCAGGGGATGGCTGGTGGCCAATTGCTCAGATGGGTAGCTGAGCAGGCGCGATCGCGCCTCTTCGCTTAGCCCCTGAACCAGGGTGAAATCTGCTCCAGCAATACTTTCAAATTGCTCAAACTCAACCCCTGTTAGATCTGCTGCTCGCAGATCAGCTCCCGCTAAATTTGCTCCATTTAAGCGAGCGCTGCGTAAAAAAACGCCTGTCAACATAGCTGTACGTAAATCTGCCTGCACCAGGCGTGCCCCTCGCAGATTTGCGCCCGTCAGATCCGCGCCGCTCAGGTATGCCCCCAACAAATTGGTTTCTTGCAAATCGGCATGACGCAGATTTGCTGTGTTCAGGGGTGCCCCATTCAGATTTGCCCCTGGCCCGATTGCCCCAGAAGATTTATAGGCAAAGCCTTCTGGGAAAGTCGTTTGGTTATCATACCGTGCCCATTGCAGTTGGATGCCAGTCAAATTTGCAGCCCTCAGATCCGCGCCACTCAGATCGGCGCGATATAGGCAGGCTCCGGCGAGGTTGGCTTGTTGCAAATTGGCTTGGCGTAAATCGGCTCCCCGCAGATCTGCCCCTTGCAAATCTGCCTGACTCAGGTTGGCTCGACTCAGATTGGCTCGCAGCAGCGTCGCGCCACAAAAGGTAGCACTTTGCAAATCCAGACCACTGAGATTGAACTGGTACAAATCTAACTGGCCCAACGACTGTCCTGCTTTGAGCCGAGTTAAAATGTCTTGGGGGGGGGTTAGCATTTCTCAATGATGTGAAGCACTAGAATCACAGCATACAGCGCTTTGCAAGCGCGTATGGTACAAAGTTTTTGTTGAGAGCCTCGCTCCGCGAGGCTCTCAACAAAAACTTTGGTTCTATAGCGTTTCTCAGTTGGATGAAGTACGGGGTGCAGGGGGTGTCCCCCTTGAGGGGGTCAGGGGGTGTACCCCTTGAGGGGGTCAGGGGGTGTTCCCCTGCTTGGGGGCGAGAGCAACCAAACCCCCTGTACCTCACCTGAGTAAGAACCGCTATATCTCAGCGCAAAGCGCTGTATTCATTATGCATTGAATTATCTCTGGGACTGATGACGAACGGGCACAAACCGCCGAAGAACGGGCACAAAGGCTAGCAGCAAAACTGCGAGAACTGAATCTTGATCCGGATGCGGTTTGAAGGGTATTGTCTTGAATACTCCCTGTAATTGAAACCGAAGGAAATCCCATGTCGATGGTACCACCGATGACAATGATGGACTTTTTTCGCAAAAGCGAAGGAGTGTGGTTTACCCAACGCAGCGTGCATCATTTTGATACTGTTGCCGATCAATCGGGAGAATCCAAGCTTCATGTACAAGTGGTCGAATCAGATGACCCTCGGGTGAAACTGGTTTGTGAACCGCAGGGCATTGATCCAGCGATCGCATCCGGTGGAGCCAGCTTCATGTGGCAGGAACATGAGGATACTCAGGCACCGAATCCCGATCATGCGGCTGTGTTGATTGATGTACCCGATGATGCAACAGGGCGATCGGGACGACTATTGCGTAACCAGGGTTATGTGGAAAAGATTCCCGTGGTCAGTCGTTATTGGTTTGGTCAAGACGGTATCTTGACGATCGATACTGACTATGACCAAAATCAGGGGCAAGAGCGCTGCTGGTTCATCACCGATGATTTTCGGGTGCGGGTGAGTACCGTGCGCATGACGGGTGGAGTTTATTTGATGACCTATTGCTCCGAACGACGCTGGGTGTCTGAGCAAGATTTAGCAGGCATGATACACCATAATCTGGCGAGAGCTTCTGAAATGAGGGTCTGAGGAATACGCCTCTCCAAAACGTTAAGGATTGTTTCTTTGTTCCTCTCATTTGAGAGCGGGAGTTTCAAAGTCCCCTAAGCTGAGAAATTAAGGCAGAACAGTTTGTGAATCCATGTATAAACCTTTTCTTCAGCATCTGGAACAAGCGCTGTTTCAGCGCTTTGAATTAAAAAAGCGCTCCATCCTTAGAGAACTTGAGTTTCAGGTCAGTGAACGGGGCAAAAATCCTGCCACGATTCAAAGCTGGTGCTATGAATGTCCTGAGTTTCGCAAAATTCGCTATACCTATATTGATGCGGGTGCAAGTGCCCAGATTCTCAACAGTGTCATTTACCCCAGTCACAATTACGATTTGCCGTTGCTCGGGATTGATTTTTTGTCATTTGGGCAGGTCAAAAATTTGATTGTGATGGACTTTCAGCCATTATTTCAGGATGAAGCCTATCTGGAAAAGTACATCCATCCCTTGAAAGGGTTGCATGATCGCTACCCCGACCTGGCACAAGGTCTGGAAATGAAATTTTATGATGCCAACCAGTACTTTTCCAGGTACTTATTATTTGCCAAAACGGATGCGGAAACCGTCAGAACGCGAGTTTTTGAGGCATTCAAAGATTATTTGAATCTGTACTGGCAGATGTTGGGCGAAGCTGAACCCCTGACTGACCTATCGGATATTCAGCGGATTGTCAAAGCGCAAAAAGATTACGACCAATACAGCGCCGACCGTGACCCAGCATCGGGTTTATTCAGCAGCTACTTTGGGCATGAATGGTCTGAGAAGTTTTTGTATGGATTTTTATTTGAAGATGCGGTGCCCCTGGCTGCTGGAGTTGCCTCAAAATAGCCTGGATTTACCATGACCCTTTACCAACCCTTTTTAGACTACGCGATCGCCCTTTTACAAGAACGCCTTGACTTGCAGCCCTATCCCATTCCGGCGGGGTTTGAGTCCAAATCAGCGGTGGTCGGCAAGGGCAAACACCAAGATGAAGTCCTGACTACCAGTTATGGATATCAGGCTCCCAAACTGAGACAAATTCGGGCGGCTCATGTGCAGGGGGGCAACGCCCTTCAAGTTTTAAATTTTGTTATTTTTCCGCACCTGAATTACGATCTACCTTTTTTTGGTGCAGATCTGGTGACCTTACCCGGAGGTCATCTGATTGCACTGGATATGCAACCCCTGTTTCGGGATGACCCTGACTATCAGGCAAAGTATACCCAGCCCATCCTGCCGATTTTTGCATCCTACCAGCAACATTTGCCCTGGGGAGGTGACTTTCCAGAAGAGGCGCGCCCCTTTTTCTCGCCGGCATTTCTCTGGACTCGCCCCCAGGAAACGCAGGTCGTAGAAACCCACGTTTTTGCAGCCTTCAAAGATTACCTCCAGTCCTATCTAGATTTTGTTGATCAGGCAGAACCCGTGACTGAAACACAAGCCTTACGGGAAATTGCACAAGCTCAGCGGCGCTATCTTCATTATCGAGCCGAGAAAGACCCAGCACGGGGAATGTTTACTCGGTTCTATGGTGCGGAGTGGACAGAAGAATATATCCACGGCTTCTTGTTTGATCTGGAGCGAAAATTGGCAGGGGCTACCGCTTATTAGCGATTTATTAGCGATTGCAGTGCGCC
>JBIKWV010000735.1:0-3516 GCA_044356135.1 Elainellaceae cyanobacterium | reverse complement strand
TTTGCGAGTGGCGTGGGCGAAGCCCGCGCCACTCGCAAAACTGAGATGCACCCAACCAAAACCCTGATTCTGCCGCCGCTCTGCGGCGGCAGAATCAGGGTTTTGGGTTTTCTTTAACGGTGTTTTAAAGCAATTTTTTGACTCACGGGAATGCACATGGGAGTACCCACCACGGGATCAGCCACCACTCGGCTTTCCAGCCCAAACACTTCCTGTACCATCGCCTCGGTCATCACCTCTACAGGAGTGCCCTGCACAAAAATGGTGCCCTGCCGCATCACCAGCAGATAGTCTGCATAGCGACTGGCCTGGTTCAGATCATGCAGCACCATGACAATGGTGTGCTTCCGGGTCTGATTCAGGTCGTACAGCAAATCCAGCACCTCAAGCTGGTGCGCCAGGTCAAGAAAAGTCGTCGGCTCATCCAGCAGCAGAATATTCGTATCCTGGGCCAGCGTCATGGCAATCCAGGCCCGTTGGCGTTGGCCACCCGATAGGGTGTCGAGGGGGCGATCGCCCAACCCCTGCATGTCCGTCATGCGCAACGCCTTGTCTGTCAGTGCCTCATCCTCCTGTGACCACTGTTGCAGCCAGCTCTGATGGGGATAGCGCCCCTGAGCAACCAGTTCGCGCACCGTCAACCCCTCAGGAGCAACGGGAGCCTGGGGCAATACGCCCAGCCGTTTAGCCACATCTCGCGTTGGCAGTTTGGCAATGGATTCTCCATCTAAATAAACAACGCCACTCTGGGGCTTCAGCAACCGTGCCAGACCGCGCAGCAGTGTAGACTTACCACAGCCATTGGGACCCACCAGTGCAGTAATTTTACCTCTGGGGATGGCAGCACTCAGGTCTTTGACAATGGATACTTTGTCATAGGCCAGCGTCAGCTTACGGGTGGTAAGCGTCGGTTCAGCAAGGGAATTAACTGTTGGATCAGGCATTGCGGTTACGGTACAGGAGATACAGAAAAAAAGGTGCGCCCACTGCGGCAGTGACCACCCCACAGGGAATCTCAACGGGCGAAAACAGCGATCGCCCCAACAAGTCTGCGGTGGCCACCAGCACACTACCCACCAGGGCAGCAACGGGAATCAGACTCTGGTGACTATTGCCCACCAACTGTCGGGCCAGATGGGGAGCCATTAACCCGACGAATCCAATCGTGCCTGCCGTGGCAACACTGGCCCCCGCCAGCGCCACACAGGTCAATAGCGCCAGCATCCGCTGCCATTCCAGCGGCACCCCCAGCCCCCGCGCCACATCATCCCCCAGGTTCAGAACATTCAGCGAATGTGCCAGCAGCAACGCCATCGGCACAAAAACAATCAACCAGGGCAGCAGCGCTCTGACCTGCTCCCAGGTGCGACCATAGACGCTCCCGGCCAACCAGACCAGCGCCTGACTGACGTCGTAAATTGACCCAAACGTGATGAGTAAGCTGGTGCCCCCGGAGGCGATCGCCCCCACCCCCACCCCCACCAGAATCAGTCGTATTGGGGAACTCCCCCCCTTCCAGGCCAGCCCATAGACCAGCAGCGCTGTCACCAGCGCCCCAATAAATGCAGCCACAGGCAGTGCAGCCACAGGAGCCGACGGCAACAATACGATCAGTGACACGGCTACCAGAGCAGCGCCCGCTTCCACACCGACCACCTCTGGAGCTGCTAAGGGATTGCGCGTCAGCCCCTGCATGATGGTTCCGGCGATCGCCAGTGCCATGCCCACCAGCGCCGCCGTTACCACTCGGGGCAGCCGTAGCGTATTGATCACAAAATCATAATCGGGATTACCCACAGGAATGTGCAGCACCGTCAGTGGAATCGCCCACAGGGGCACAGGATATTCCCCATAGGCTGCACTCAGCAACAGCACGACGAACAGTATCAGGGACAGTACCAGCAACACTATCGGGACGCGCCGATCGATCCAGAAGGATGCCGATTGAAATTGGACTCGTTGCATCTTTGAATCTCCTCAGCGCTTGATGTGCGATCGCGCCAGATACACAAAAAAGGGCGCACCCAACAAAGTTGTCATAATGCCAACGGGAAGCTCCTGAGGACGCAGCAGAACCCGCGCCCCCAGATCCGAGAGGGACAGCAGCAGGGCACCCCAGATTGCGGAATAAGGCAGCAACCAGCGGTAGTCGGCCCCCACCCAAAACCGCACCATATGCGGCACAAAAAAACCAATGAACCCAATCGGGCCTGCCATCGCTACGGCACCACCAGCCAGAACGACCACCACCGCTGCGGCGATCGCCTTCACCCATTGCGTCTGGATACCCAAACCCTGGGCCACGTCCTCCCCCAGCGTCAGTGCCGTCATTTGCCTGCCCATTGCAAAGGCAACAACCAACCCCAGAAAAATGTAGGGCGATCCTTGCATCAGCAGCTCCATATCACGTCCGGCCAACGACCCCGCCAGCCAGAAGCGAATTTCCTCCAGCGTGCGCTGGCTGACCAGGAGCAGACCCGTCGTCAGCGCCCCCATCAGGTAGGACAGCACCGCACCTGCCAGCACCAGTTTGAGGGGAGTGGTGCCCCCACGCCCCATTGAGCCAAGGGTATAGACGGCGATCGCGGCGATCGCTCCCCCCAAAAAAGCAGTCCAGGTGTAAAGCTGAATCGAGGCCCCGCCAAACAGGAAGGTGGTCATCACCACAGCGAAGGCGGCACCCGCACTGATCCCCAAAATACCGGGGTCTGCCAGGGGATTGCGAGTCAGCCCCTGCATCAGCGCCCCTGCAACCGCTAGCGCTGCTCCGATAATTCCCCCCAGCAGCACACGGGGCAATCGCACCGTTGTGATGATCAGATGTTGGGTGGAGTGATCAAAGATAAACAGCGATCGCACCACCTCCAGCGGTGGAATCTCCGCTGCCCCCAGCATTAACCCCAGAATCATGGCCAGTCCCAGCAGCAACAGACTGACCAGTAGCCCCATCCATCGTAGGATTGGCGATCGCTTCAGTTGGGTTTTTCCCGTTTGGAGTCCCTGAGTCATAAACTTTCTGTTTAACGGCGAGTGGCCATGCCTAATTTGACACCGGGAATAGCTCGTAATTGATCCATCACCGCAATGACCCGACCATAGTTCACCCGTTCATCGGCATTGATCACGGCAATGATTTCGGTGCGATCGCCCATCAACTGTTTGACACGGGGTGTAAGTTGCGCCACTTCGACAGGCTGTCGGTTTAGAAAGACCTGACCCTGCGCATTGACGGATACGGTCACGCGGCTCTGGGGCTGATTCTGGGAGGTTTGGGCGCGGGGCAGATTGACGGGCAAACTTTCGGTGCGCGTGAGAAACAGGCTGGCCATAATGAAAAAGGTCAAAATGGCAAAGATCACATCGATCATGGGAACGATGTTGATCTGGGGGAGAGATTCATCTTCTTCGGGAAGTAGCATCACGATTTCGAGTGAAAACAGGACAGAGGATTAAACGCAAAAGAAAGGTCTACTAGTGGGTCATTTGGCATGGATATAGCCATTCATTGTGTGGGTT
>JBIKWV010000736.1:0-3516 GCA_044356135.1 Elainellaceae cyanobacterium | reverse complement strand
GATTTAGTCAAAAGTCCAGTTACTGGACTTATGACTATTTTTCCGTAATGCCGCGAAACGCCCTTTCAGAGGGTGTTTCGCGGCATACGTAATCTAGCGCCGATCGTCTCCAAAATGCTGACGCAGTTAACATTTTGGAGACAATCGGCGCAATTTAGTCAAAAGTCCAGATCCTTGAGTCCCTATCCGAAAACCGAAACCCTAAATTCTGGAGATCCCGATGCTACAGCGTTGCGCTCTCCAGAGTTTGGGGTTTCGGAGAGGCGCTAAAACCAAAGAAGTGGCTTCGATTGCTGTGCAGTCGAAGCCACTTCTTTGGTTTTAAGAGCGTCCTATGCCTGACGTATACTCCCTAAGCCTCGTCAAACGGCTCCAGGTCGAGCAGGTACAGGTATGGTTCGGCCAGCTCCGGGCGCTGAAAGGCGATCGCTCTCAACAGATGCCAATCGTTTAGCCCTTCAAAGGGATTGGTGTACTCATCGGTTTCCAGGCGCACTGCCAGCGCTGCAACTTCGTGCTCAGTCATGCGAGCCACATCCAGTTCCGAAAAATCCAGCACTCTCATGGCAACCTCCTCCCCCAGGAGACAGAACAAAGGCAGATGATTTCTACAACAAGGGTCGAAACACCCTCTTAGTGCAGAGATTGGGCGGTTGGACTCCAACGCTCCCTATGTCCATCCTATGCCGTTTCCTCAGGCTCGAACCGTATTTGCTCCGTAAAGTTTTGCATGAGTTCAAGAACTCTTAATGAAATTTCATGTCCCATCGGCAATTCCTGGTACTCCGGCTCAATGCCCAACTGCTGTAGCGTTTGTCTGGCCTGTCGGGCAGCAGTAATCGGCACCACCAGATCCTGGACTCCATGCACCATCAGTACTTTTTGGGGAAACGGATTTCCCAGTTGAACCGGGCCGTGCAGGTAACCGCTCAACACCATCAGCGCCGCCACCGGGAGCTGTAGCCCCACATCCAGCGTCATTGCACCGCCCTGGGAGAAGCCACTGAGAATGGTGCGAGACAGGGGCACGCCAGTGAGGGATTCGAGCGATCGCAGCCACTCTGTCAATCCCTCCCGGCTCTTGACCACCTCTGGTTGGTTTGAGAAATCAGGGGTGCTCTGGAAGCTGTAGGTGTCTGGCAGTGAATACCACATGCGCCCGCCCGGTGCGTAGGGAAAGGGGAAGGTGGCGTCGGGGAAAATCATCTGAAAGTCTGGCAGGTCAATCATAGATGCCAGCCCTGCCACATCCTGGGCATTCGCTCCCCAGCCGTGGAGGATGACCAGTAGCCCTTTGGGTGGGTTGCCGCTTTGGGGAGGGGCGGAAATTGCGTGTAAAGTCAGAGTTCTACTCCTTGTGCATCGCTTCAATGGCTTCCGCCTTGCGGCGGGATAATTTGGGCGGGAGCGTCACCCGTTCCCAACCCAATCAAAAGCCACTTCAATCTATAAAATCATAATTTTCTTGATGCCTGCTTTGCATCTATTCTGAATAAGCGGTGTGGGTAGAGGTGGGGCAAATGCGCATGGAGCCACTCCGAAAGGAGAAGCTCCAAAAATGACCTCGATGGCCCCACTCGAATGACGTGGAGGGGATTTCTATGGAACGGTTGGCGCTGGTGAGTGTTTCAGACAAAACAGGACTGGTGGATTTTGTCCGCACGCTGGTCGAGCAGTTTGAGTTTCAAATTATTAGCAGTGGTGGGACGGCGCAAACGTTGAAAGACGCCGGAATTCCCGTGACAAAAGTGTCAGACTACACGGGGTCGCCCGAAATCCTGGGAGGCCGGGTCAAAACTCTGCACCCCCGGATTCATGGTGGAATTTTGGCACGGCGGGATCTGCCCCAGGATTTGGCTGACCTGAAAGCCAATAACATTCAGCCGTTTGACCTGGTGGTGGTGAACCTCTACCCATTTGAGCAGACGATCGCCAAACTCGACGTCACTCTGCCTGAAGCGGTGGAACAGATCGATATCGGTGGGCCTGCCATGCTGCGGGCTTCCTCCAAAAACTTTGCCCACCTGACGGTGCTGTGCAATCCCGCTCAGTACTCCCAGTACCTGGCGGAACTTCAGAACAACAACGGTCACACCACCTTTGAATTCCGTAAGTCCTGCGCGCTGGCCGGATTCTGGCATACAGCGAACTATGACCTGTCGATCGCCACCTATCTCGGCACCCAGACTGCCGACAGTCCTGCCACAGAAACGCAGGAAGGCGCATTGCCCGAACGCTTTGCCATCTCCGGCAAACAGCTCCAGTCGCTGCGCTACGGTGAGAATCCCCATCAGCCAGCCGCCTGGTATCAGACGGGGAATCTGCCCTCTGGCTGGGCAGCAGCCACCCGGCTCCAGGGCAAAGAGCTGAGCTACAACAACCTGGTGGATCTGGAGGCAGCACGGCGAATCGTGGCGGAATTTTCCCCTTCGGAGGCAGCCGCAGTGATTATCAAGCATACTAATCCCTGTGGTGTGGCGCTGGGGTCGAGCATCTCTGATGCCTATCGCAAAGCCTTTGATGCCGATGCGGTGTCTGCCTTTGGTGGAATTGTGGCGCTGAACCGGGCGATCGACGCCGTAACGGCCACTGCCATGAACCGGACTTTTCTGGAGTGTGTCGTTGCCCCTGCCTGTGACCCTGATGCCGAAGCAATTCTCAAGGCCAAAGGCAAAGTGCGGGTTCTGCTCCTGCCGAACCTGCGGAGTGGCCCCACCCATGGGCTGAAGGTGATCGCAGGTGGATTTCTGGTGCAGACTTCCGATGATGCCTCCACCGATCCGTCTCAGTGGAAGTTGGTCACCGAGAAGGCCCCCACCGATGACCAGCTTGCGGAACTGGTGTTTGCCTGGAAAGTGTGCCGCCATGTCAAGTCAAATGCCATCGTGGTGACGGGCGATCGCACCACCCTGGGGGTCGGAGCCGGACAGATGAACCGCGTCGGTTCCGTCAAAATCGCCCTGGAACATGCGGGAGAAAAATCAAAAGGAGCCGTGCTGGCCAGCGATGCCTTCTTCCCGTTTGATGATTCGGTGCGACAGGCTGCAGCAGCGGGAATTGTGGCGATCGCCCAACCGGGGGGCAGCCTGCGCGATGCAGACTCGATCAAGGCGGCAAATGAGTTAGGTTTGGCTATGATGTTCACGGGTGTACGCCATTTTCTGCACTAGCGCCTGACCTAAACACCATACGCAAGGTATTTATGCAAACCGATTCGCAAATTGCGCCCGAAGTCTCCGTCACCATCCTGTTGCAGGGCGGACAAGACTACACGTTCACCCTGGCCTCCAATAATCTATTACTGCAACAGTTATTTGAAACGCTGGTAGACCAGACTGAAAATCGCGCCCAGCGTCTCTTCCAGATTCCGGTGAACGAGGGCAAAGGAATGCTGTGTTTTCCGAGCGATCGCCTGATTGGCATGATCACTGAACCCCCACTGGTGCTCCAGCAGGAACCACAGGCAACCGCCGCAGTCGAGTAACCACTCCTGCCTTTTGAATCAGTAAGGGGCTT
>JBIKWV010000733.1:0-3518 GCA_044356135.1 Elainellaceae cyanobacterium | reverse complement strand
ATGGTTTGTTCTGGCTGGTCGCAACCCTTGCGTAGATCTTATTCTTGAAAAAGATATGATCGAATTATCCTGAGCAAGAGTGAAAGATGCTGAAGCTATATCTCCAGCATCTTCTTCAGGGTATCTGCCAAGATGGAACTACCTTTCGCACTCTGCCCGTCCATAAGGGGTGGCTGTTCACTCGTGAACGGATGGGGTTTGCGGTAGAGTAACCCATGATGAAGGTCCAAACCCATGCGTTGGATGCAACAGGATGCTTTACGAGGGAAAGAGTAGCGGTTCTAAACCCGTGGTAACTGCACAACCCGTCCCCCATCTGATTCTGAGAACCGAGTCGGGAGACCGTTATCTCTCACTGACCAACAGCAATTGCTGGACAATTGGGCGGGGTGACGATAACAACTTTGTGCTGCCTGACCGCTGGATCTCTCGCAACCATGCCATGCTCCAGCGGATGGAGACGGGTGAGTTTTATTTAATTGACCTGGGTAGTCGTAACGGCTCCTTTGTCAATAGCCGTCGGGTTAGTGTCCCCGTCACCCTTCAGAATGGGGATCGGCTCACCTTTGGTCAGACGGAACTGGAATTTTACTCCCCTGATATCTCCGGCCTTGCCGATTCCTCCATGGGCACTGACTCTGGAGAATTTACTGCCACCGCCACGCTGCATGTGCGGCGGTTGATCTCTGTACTGGTGGTCGATATCCGCGACTTCACTGTGATGACGCGCCAGCTCGATGAAAAGATTTTGTCGGAGGCGATCGGCACCTGGTTCCGCCGTGCTGGAGATATCATCCGCGAGTACGGAAGCTGGGTTGATAAGTATATTGGCGATGCCATTATGGCCGTCTGGATCCACGGGGCGCAGGGCGTCACAATGGAGGACATGGTGCGAATTTTGGAGGCATTAGACGCACTGCACAAGATGACCAGCCAACTACACGAGCAATATCCGCTGCCCTTCCCGGTGCGAGTGGGGGCTGGACTCAACACAGGGTATGCCATGGTCGGCAACACGGGGACAGGCGATCGCCCCGACTACACCGCCCTGGGGGATACCGTTAACGCCGCCTTCCGGCTGGAGACTTCGACCAAGCAGATTGGCATGGACGTGGCACTCGGAGAAGCCACTTACCATTACCTGACCGAATCGATGCCTGCCAACACCAAACTGCTGTTCAAGCAGCATGTAGTCAACCTCAAAGGCTACGACATGCCGACCGTGACCTACGCAGGTTCCTTTGCTGACCTTGATAAATTTCTGCGAATGGCACGGCGCTGAGAATGAGAAGATCCCTCCAGGTGGTACGCTCTAAGAAAGGATTCATCTGAATTTTTATTTGCTGTGTATTCCACTCGATTAAAGGTCATGAACTTGGAAGGGGTTCGAGCTATGAAGCGACTGGTTGGTACTTTGGTACTGTCGGTGTTGGTGATGGGCGTCTGGCTGTTTGGCCTGCCTCAGAAGGCGACCCTTGCGGTAACGGCAGAGCCGCCCGCAGTTCTGGTCAACAGCTTGGCCTGGGGTTCATCACCCGTGCTGGCCGGGGAGTTCCGCAACATTGTTGACGATAAGCTGGCAACAGACTACGGCAAAAAAATCGATTTGAATAATACCAATGTGCGGGCTTTCCGCAACTATCCAGGCATGTATCCCACCCTGGCGGGCATGGTTCTAAAGTATGCGCCGTTCGAGAATGTTGAAGATGTTCTGGATATGCCCGGTCTGACGGAGCAGCAGAAAGACATCCTGCGATCCAACCTCGACAAATTTACCGTCAGTGCACCCCTCGATGCGCTGGTTGAAGGGGGCGATCGCTTCAACAATGGAGTCTACCGCTAGGCAGCGGTCACTCTCAGAAAATCGGCTGACAACGGTAGGAGGTCGGATCTTCGCGTCGAGAAGTCGTCGAAGACCCGGCCTTTTACTTATAGCGCTTCGCGCTTGGATAATGTACAGATTTTTGTGAGAAAGCTGCGCTCCGTGCGGCTCTCTCACAAAAATCTGTACTTCTCTAGAGCGAGAAACGCAATATCTTTGATAAGCAATCTCTGATGACAACGTTGATTCCAGCAGCCTTTGATGTGGTGGTGGTGGGCGGTGGTGCAGCCGGACTTTATGCTGCGCTCTGTCTTCCTGCCCACCTGTCTGTCGCCCTGCTCACCAAGGAAACCCTATCAGCCTCTGCCAGTGATTGGGCACAGGGAGGAATGGCAGCGGCGATCGCCCCCGACGATTCCCCGGCGCTACATATCCATGACACTCTGAAGGCGGGCGCGGGATTATGCGAGCCAGAGGCAGTCAAGTTTCTGGTGGAAGCAGCTCCCCGCTGTGTCAAAGCACTGGTGGACATGGGCGTCGCCTTTGACCGACAGGGGGAAAACCTGGCCCTGACACTGGAAGCAGCCCACTCCCGGCGCAGAGTACTGCACGCAGCCGATACCACTGGACGAGCTGTTGTCAGCATTCTGGCGGATCGGGTGCGAGAGCGGCCCAACATTCAGGTGCTGGACTATGCCCTGGCGATCGACCTGTGGCTATCGGATGCGGGAGCCTGTCAGGGGCTGTGCTTACTGGTTCAGAACCAGGTGCGGTGGCTGCAAGCGGGAGCGGTGGTGCTGGCTACGGGAGGTGGAGGGCAGGTCTATGCCCAGACCACCAATCCCTCCATCAGCACCGGAGACGGGGTGGCGATGGCAGGCCGTGCAGGAGCCGTGCTGCGAGATTTGGAGTTTATGCAATTCCACCCAACGGCTTTGACGCTGCCCGGTGCGCCCCGATTTCTGATCAGTGAAGCGGTACGGGGGGAGGGTGCGCATCTGATCGACCAGGAGGGTCGCCGATTTGCCTTTGATTATCATCCCGCAGGGGAACTGGCTCCCAGAGATGTGGTAAGCCGCGCCATGTTTACCCATCTACAGCGCACCAGCCCCGATCCAGCGATCGCCCACGTCTGGTTAGATCTGCGTCCAATCCCGGTTGAAAAAATTCACCACCGCTTCCCCAACATTCTCCAGGTATGCCAGCGATGGGGCGTGAATCCGTTGACCGAACCCATTCCCGTTGCTCCTGCCGCTCACTACTGGATGGGTGGAGTGGTCACCGACAGCACCAGCCAAACCACCATCCCCCAGCTTTATACAGTGGGCGAAACCGCCAGCACTGGTGTCCACGGAGCCAACCGTCTCGCCAGTAATTCACTGCTGGAGTGTCTGGTCTTTGGTGCGCAACTGGGTCAAATTCAGTCTGTCCCCTCCCATCCTCCGCTTGTTGACACACCAATCCCGATCTATCTGACGCTGGAAAAGACAACGGAACAGCTTGAAATCCTAAAACAAGTGCGCCAGAACCTGCAACGGCTGATGTGGCAGAGTGCCGGAATCTGCCGTGAAGAAACGGTGATGCAGGAGGCGATCGCCAAAATTTCCAACTGGAATGCCCTCTTTCTAGACCTTCCCATCAGTCAAACGCTGGGGGCTTTGCTGCACCCCCCGACGCCCTACCAGTTGGATACCGA
>JBIKWV010000734.1:0-3518 GCA_044356135.1 Elainellaceae cyanobacterium | reverse complement strand
CTCCCTCCCCTTGCCAAGGGGAGGGCTGGGGTGGGGTCATTCCCCAAGAAACATTCCCCAGGTAAAAGGGAACCCTGATCGAGAACCCTCACTCGATCGCCCGCCATGTCTCGATACTCCATTGATGAATTCCTCAATGCCACCGTCCAGAAAGAACGGGGGGAAGGAACCTTTGAGCTGGAAAGCCCACATTTGCTGGAAGTGAACCTCAACGGTCGCGTCTGGTCAAAAGCAGGGGCGATGGTCGGCTATCTGGGCAATGTCACCTTCAAGCGGGAGGGACTCCTGGAACATGGTCTCGGCACCCTGATGAAAAAAATGGTGACCAGCGAAGGCATGTCTCTGATGAAGATGGACGGCAGGGGCAAGGTTTACCTGGCAGACCACGGCAAGCGCGTCCACATCCTGAACCTCAACAACGAGACGATCTACGTCAATGGCAACGACGTGCTGGCGCTGGAGGACACCGTCCAGTGGGAAATCAAAATGATGCGGCGGGTGGCCGGGATGCTGGCGGGTGGTCTGTTTAACGTGCGTTTATCAGGGACAGGGTTAGTGGCGATCACGACCCACTATGAACCCCTGACGCTCAAAGTCCGCGCCCAGGTGCCTGTGTTCACAGACCCGAATGCGACGGTTGCCTGGTCCGGATCGCTGGAACCAGAGGTGGTGACTAATTTTACGATGGGGACGTTTCTCGGACGGGGAAGCGGTGAGTCGATTCAGCTCAAGTTTCAGGGGAATGGCTGGGTGGTGTTGCAGCCGTTTGAGGAAGTATATTTCCAGGCGGGGGGGTAAGGGGCGATCGGTTAGACCTCGAAGTTTTTTGAAACCTCCGAGGTCTTTGCTTTTCTGTGGGGCAGGCATCTTGCCTGCCAGTTTTTTGGGCAGGCATCTTGCCTGCCCCACAAGGTTAAGGCACAGTTTTAGTTGTGTCAGGACACCACAAGATCAGGCAAGGGCTTCTACATCCGCATTACCTGTATCCCCAATCCAGGCGATTTGTCCGATCCGCTTCCGCCGAGCATACTCCCGCACCTCTTCTCGATCGCCCACAGGTCGTAGTTCCACTTCAACCCGCACCAACTCACCGGACTCACGAATCTTCTTCGCGTGGGCAAAGGCAGCGGCATAAGCCTGTGCCGTCACCGGAACCACCAGCCAATCACTGGGTGCCGTCTGACCGGGAAGCTGCCCGGTCGGTAGGAGTGACTGGTGCAATTCTTCGATGTTGAACACGAAGCCAATCCCCGGCTG
Organism: Elainellaceae cyanobacterium; assembly: GCA_044356135.1. GTDB lineage: Bacteria > Cyanobacteriota > Cyanobacteriia > Elainellales > Elainellaceae > CAZVXA01. The sequence goes on along the minus strand of JBIKWV010000734.1, from coordinate 2,261 downwards.
AGTATCACCTTTGGGGTGATACAGACCCAGGAGCTGGTCATAGCGTCCGCCCTGAGCCAGGATGTGTTGTCCTGAAGTGCTACCGCTGATCACCTCAAAGACAATCCCGGTGTAGTAGTCAAAGGTCTGTACCAGACTGAGGTCAAGTACCAATGTGGGCGGGATCTGTCCTTCCTGAGAGAAGCTCTCTTCCAGCAGGTCAATCAGGGATTTCAGGCTGTTGACGACGGATTGTTGGCGATCGCTCAACTCCAGCCCCACCACCCGCTGCAATACATCCTGGGGGCGACCCCGCAGATCCATCAGCAGCAGGGCGCGATCGCGCAGTTCATCTGACAGCGGCAGGTTTTCCAGTTGGAGGCGATCGAGGTGAGCAATGGCCTGGCGGACGCTGCTTCGGACGCCTTCAGGGAAAACAGAGAGGAGCGATCGCGTTAGCCCCGCTTCACCCAAGACGAGATGCCACTGGCTCAGCCCCAGATTTGCCACACAATCGGCCAGCAGCAGCAGGACTTCTGCATCGGCAGCAGGACCACCTGCCCCCAATAGTTCGACCCCCGCCTGATAGAACTCCTGCTGACGGTTAAAGTTGCCCCGGTTGGCACGGCGGAAAACATTTGCGTTGTAATAGAGACGCTGGGGGAGGGTGGCGCTGGAGAGGCGGTTGGCAGCGGCGCGGGCAATCGAAGCAGTTAATTCTGGCCGCAGCCCCAGTTCTTCCTGCTCGCGATCCTGGAGTTGAAGAACGGTCGATCGCTCAATGGCTCCACCTGCCATCAGGGTATCCAGGTGCTCCAGGGTGGAGGTAATGATGCGGTGATAGCCCCAGCGGTGAAAGACCTGCTGTACTCGATCTTCAATCCAGCGCTTCTGGGCGACATCCAACGGAAACAAGTCCCGTGCGCCCGCAGGGGGTTGGTACACCATAAATTGTTACTTCCCTACTTCTTCTTGCCAAACAGGCCAAACAGCCCGCCGCCCGATTCAGGTTTGTCTTTTGATGCAGGTTTCCCGGCAGTAGGGCTGTCCTTTGTGGCCTTTGGATCAGGCTTGGAGGCAGCGCTGGTGTTAGAACCTGGATCGACGCGACGCATTCCTTCCATTGCAGTGGCATCCTGGGGGTTTAGCTCCAGGGCTTTGCGGAAGTGAACCTTTGCCATTGTCGCCTGATTTGACCTCAGATATACGACTCCCAGACGAGAGTGAACTGTGGAATTATTGGGATCAATTTTCAAAGCATCCCTCAGCTCACGAACCGCGTTCGTGAAATCCTGCTTCGACTCGTACTCCTGAGCACGGCGCAGATAAGAGGAGAGAATTGAAGCTTTTGTGGGGGGGCCAGACGACTGGGAGGGAGAAATTGCAGGAGCCGAGCCGGTTTTTGGCGACGCAGAAGTTTTGGTTGCTGCGGTACCGGAAGTGGGAGACATATCCCCTTTGGACGCCTTCCGCATCAGGTAAATCAGGTTCAGTTCACTAATCTGCCCGGTGATCTGAAGCGCCTGATCAAGTTGCTGGTATTGCTGCTCCGCCAGTTGCTGCACTGCGGTGCGGTAGGCCGTGTCGATTTCTCCGGTAGCGCCCGCTAGTCTGCGGGCGGCATCGCTACTGAGGAGGACGGTCTCCTGCTGGCGGAGTGCCTGCTGGCCCTTCAGCTTCAGCAGCACGGCATACTCGTTGAAATTCTTTTCCTGAGAAAGCTGCTCATAGGCGGGATTGACCAGCTTGGCCAGAATTTCAGACGCCCGCTGGCGATCGGCCTCACTCTCTTTAGCGCAGCTATCGGGGTGAAGGCGGCGTGCGAGCTTGAGGTACTGCTTGCGAATTTCTTTGGGATCCACATCGACGGGGATCCCCAAAATGGCGTGATGGTCGATGAAGTCGAGGTTAAAGAGTCCTGACTCGATTTTGATAGACATTCGCAACGCTTACCCAACATCGCTGAATCCGAACTCTTACAGTGTACTTCTGCGTGCCCCCCTACTGCCAGTGGAACGTCCGTAAGATCACGACATCTTGGCCGCTAGAGGGCATGGGCTTCATCGTTTCCTTACATACAGCGCTTTGCAAGCGCGTGTGGTACAAAGTTTTTGTTGAGAGCCGCGCGGAGTGCGGCTCTCAACAAAAACTTGGGTTCTATCTCAGCACAAAGCGCTGTATTACTCCGGCAACTGAATAGAAGGCTGAATGTGGGGGTTGCTTAATTCAGGGATGAATTTTTGTAGAGAGCCGCGCTAAGCTCCTATCCGAAAACCGAAAAC
>JBIKWV010000040.1:0-12260 GCA_044356135.1 Elainellaceae cyanobacterium | reverse complement strand
TTCCCCCCGAACAGCGGGGGGAACATCCACACAACGGGTATATTCTCTCGTCGAAAGTTCCTTAACCGGAGAAATCACCGCTGTCGGTGTACAGAGACTCCAGCTTGAGCAGAATTTGGGGTTTGAGTTTTTCCAGAGCGTCTCGTAACTGGGTTTTACCAACGCTGTATTGCGCGGTGCCAGGAGCCATCTGCCCCATCGTAGCCCAGTCTTGCAGGAGCTTCTGTTGCATGGGGGCAATCGTGGCGGTCAGAACATTGGCGCAGCGCTTGGGATTTTCTTTAGCAAAGAAGAGAATTCGGTACTGGCCAGACTGCCCCAGCAGCCGGGTCATCTGTTGTCCTACGGGTGTCTTCAGATCCAGATAGCTGGAAAGCCAGCGGGCACCGTGTTCCCGGTTAAACAGCACTGTCACCCAAAGGAGTGTGGGATGGGGCGCGGGAGCAAACAAAAACTGGTTGTAGCGGGTGCAAATCCGCCGATTTTGAACTTCTTGCTGGTTGAGCATGACCCAGAGCGTCGCCAGTGGCCCCTGAGAGGTTTGTAGCGTGTGGGGAAAGGAAATTTCTCCAATCGGTTTACTCTGGGGCCAGTAAGCAAGGCGACAGATGTCTTCAGGACTGAGGGTGGCGGGATTTTGGGGGGTGGCAGATATGGAGACGGCACTCAGGGTTGCCTCGATCCGCTTACCGATCTGCCAGCCCGTGCCAAATCGATGCTCCAGGGGTTCTAAAGCCTGCACGACCTGGCCTATATTCTGAGGACGGTTTTCTGGCCGCTTCTCCAGGCAGCTCATGATCAGATTTTCGAGTGCTTTCGGAACCCGCAGGCTGGTATTGGCTGCTATCAGGGACCGGGGGTGCTGCTCCCGATGCGCCCGGTACCAGCCACCGAAGGAATGGGTTTCAGCATTCAGCGGCATTTTGCCCGTTAGCATCTGGAACATCATGACGCCCAGACTGTAGATGTCCGATCGCCCGTCCAACTCCTGCCCTTCCATCTGCTCTGGAGAAGAATAGGCCAGCGTCCCCATGAAGCAGCCGGTTTGCCCTGCGTCTACCTGGAGCGTTTTGGCAATACCAAAGTCCAAAATCTTCGCCAGTTCCCCAAAGGTATCGTCCCGCATCACCAAAATATTGCTGGGTTTGATGTCACGGTGAACAATGGTAGCTGCTTTGCCGTTCACAGGAATTCCCTGGTGGGCACACTGTAGTCCCAGACAAACCTGCCGTGTGATGTTAATAAACCGGGGGAGGGGCAGAGGCTGGCGCATGATCATCTCGCTCAGGCTTTCTCCTCGCAGATATTCCATGACATAGAAAGGAATACCGCCTTCCTCATCCACGCCATAGTTTGTGACGCGAACGATGTGCATACTGCGTTCGCCCAGAAGAGCGCAGGTTGTGGCCTCCCGCACAAAGCGATCGCGCATTTTTTGATTCAGCAGTGCCTGAGAGAGAAACTTAACCGCAACGGAAACGCCGCCCAGAAGCCTGTCCTGTGCGCCATAGACCCGTCCCATCGACCCCTGCCCCAGCAGTTCGACGAGATGGTATCGCTCATTTAAGATGCGACCGATATTGGGGTCTGCCATGCGTAACCAGGCTCCGTTCCACAAAAATATGCCAGAAGACCCAAAGAGTAGCTATGGCTCAACGTCAAAGAAGTTTCTTCAGACAAACCCAGGGTAGACACATCAGGACTCGAAGCTTCGCCTGAAACAGGTTGAATGCGAAACCAATCGCTCGGCGGCTTACAACTTTATAACTTATTCTAATGCTTCTAACCCAGAGAAAGGGTTTGCCCGATGAAAGCTGGCGACCACAAACTCTCTTAATGAGAATGCCCAGGCATTGAGGCTTTCTAATCACCCCGCTTAGATTCTGAACTTTTGACTAAATTGCGCCGATTTTTCTGAAACGCTGACTGCGTCAGCGTTTCAGAAAAAATCGGCGCTAGCATCAAAGATGCCGCGAAACGCCCTCGCAGAGGGCGTTTCGCGGCATTGCAGAAAAAATAGTCAAAAGTCCAGTAAGCAAGGTGCAAGATCTCAGTTAAGGCTCCCCCTTGAGCAAAGAAAAAGCGCTAACGCGATCCCCGGTGGGGGTGCATTAGCGCCGCTCAGTGATTGCATCAATCAGTGTGAGATTCAGTGTGAGATCAGGAGTAATCCGACTGGGGATTGGGGGGCTGCGGCGGGCGGGGCAGACCGCCGCAGGTATCGCCCGAGGTATGAAAACGTTGTTTTAATCGATTGATTCGGTGGGGGGGCTGCACACCGGGCACGTCTTCGGGGGCAGAACCTCGATCGATAGACCGGGTCATGGGGGCTACCTTCCAACCTACGGGTTGTAATCTACGCCGCGATACTTCAGGTGCATGGGAGCTGCCTGACGTTGCTGGACGTGGTGCTGTTTCAGCTTGAAGCGGTTGCCCAGGAAAATGCCAGTTTGTTGAGTTTCGGTGGTTTCGATAGCGGGGGTTTCGGTCTCGTAGGAAATGCCGCGATAAGAAGCTTTCATGGTTGTTCTCCAACAGTAGGGGCGATTTCAGGAAGGAGGCGGAGCGGTGGAGCCGTTTCGTTTCCCTCGATGACAACAGTGTGCCTTTCTCGACCGGGTTGCACCACCGATGTTTAGGCTTTTAAGCAAGAACTTAAGGAGCTTGCCGGGTAAATCGCCGGAAAGGCTGTGGGGAAGCGATCGCAGCCATTTCTACAGCAAAGGAAGCAGCCCCCTTCCTGCTTATCGCCGGAGGCAACAGCAATTCTCTCTGCATAAGAACCTTTAACATCGGTGGTTCAATCAGAGCAACAGCGCTACCATTTTCTCTAGTAATAGCACCATCCATCAGTTTGCTGGCCCCATGTACCCCTGCCCTAACGAATCGATCGCCCCACCCACCTCCCCTCCCAAGCGGCGACGCCGACGTGGCGTGATTTTGACGTCGGGCGGTTTTGCGAAAGCCCAGCAAGCCAAATCAGACGCAGAATTTCGGGACAACGGGGGCATTCGTTATACCCTGGAGGCGTTGAGCGAACGCACTCAACTGGCGGTTGATACCTTAATGAAACTGCTGGCCTGCGAATCGGGCGTTGATAAGCAAACCCTCAAGGCGTACTTTCGATCCTTCGGTCTGACGTTAGAGGCAGGGGACTACTACCACCCCGACCCCCAGCCCGATGAAGGGGATGCTGCCGAGGTCAAGGAAAGTGAGAGCGACCTGGAACCCGACCTGCCGGGGGGACAGGTGCCGCTGGGGTCAGAGTTTTACATTGAGCGAACGGCAACGGAAGCAGACGGGTACAAAGCCATCATGCAACCGGGAGGGTTGGTTCGGATCAAAGCCCCTCGACGCATGGGCAAATCCTCCCTGATGAGCCGGATTCTGCAACAGGCATCGCAGCAGGGCTGTCAGACGGTTTCCTTGAGTTTTCAGTTGGCCGAGAAGTCGATCTTTAAAGACCTGGACCATTTTCTCCAGTGGTTCTGCGCCACCGTCGGCCTGGGGGCGCAGGTGCCCAAGCGGCTGGCGGACTACTGGGATGATCTGTTTGGCAGCAAGATTAGCTGCAAGATTTACTTCGAACAATATCTACTGCCGCAGATTGGCCGTCCACTGGTGCTGGGGCTGGATGACGTGGATCGCCTGTTTGAATATCCGGATCTGGCGGATGAATTCTTCGGCTTACTGCGGGCATGGCATGAGGAGGCGAAGAACCGCGATATCTGGAAACAACTGCGGTTAATCGTGGCCCACTCCACCGAGGTATACATCCCGTTGAACGTCAACCAATCCCCGTTCAATGTCGGCCTCCCGATTGACTTAAAAGGGTTCTCACCCGAACAGGTGCTAACGTTGGCTCAGCGGCATGGCCTGCACTGGGGCGAAACGGAGGTTCAGCAGTTGATGGATCTGGTCGGGGGCTATCCCTATCTGATCCAGCTTGCCCTTTATCACCTGTGGCACCAGGATGTGACGTTTGACCAACTGCTGCAACCGGAGGCGATCGCCACGGGCATCTACGCCGAACATTTGCAGCGGCAGCTCTGGAACTTGCAGCAAAGTCCAGAACTGGCGACGGCTTTTAGCAAAGTGGTGGACTCGTCCCAACCCGTTGAGTTAAATCTGGTTCATGCATTCAAGCTGCAAAGCTTAGGTTTAGTGCGTCTACAGAGCAATCAGGCAATTTCCAGTTGTAATTTGTACGCCCGATATTTTCGCGATCGCCTGCACGACACTCCCACCTGAACAAAGGTCTGGTAACTCCCTTGATAAATCTGTTAAGGCAACGATCTCTGCGGTCTGTTTTGATTGTTCCCTTTGTGCTGCAACTGGCAGGGGCAGTGGGTCTGGTCTGGTACCTGTCCCAGCGCAACAGCCAGGAGACAGTGAAAGACATGTCGTCGCAGTTGCGAAATGAAATCACCGCCCGAATCGATCAGCAGCTCAAATCCTATGTCGAGATTCCCCATTCGATTAACCGCATCAACGGTAGTGCGTTGCTGACGGGGGATCTGAAGATTCAGGAAGCCCAGGGGTTTCATCAACTGTGGGAGCAGGCGAAAATCTTCCCAAACACCAACTTAATTTATTGCGGCAGTGAACGGGATGGTTCCCTGCTGGGGGTCGGTCGGGACGAAAAAACGCGAGAACTGCAACTGGTGGAATACAATGCCAACACCAATCGCAAAGCCGCTTATTTGGGCCTGGACAGTGTGGGCGATCGCACCACCCTTCTCCGCACCGGGAAGAGAGTCTACGATGCGCGAGTGCGGCCCTGGTACAGAGCGGCCAAAGCCCAAAGAAAAGCCACCTGGAGCGAAATCTATCTTGATTTTGATACGCAACTTCCCACGATTACCGCCAGTACTCCGGTGTTCGATCGGTCTGGGGGCACCCTGATTGGCGTTTGCGCTACAGATTTTCTTCTGCCTGTAGAGATGAGTACATTTCTGCAATCCCTGGCGATTGGCCGGACGGGGGAAACGTTCATCATGAAGCGATCGGGGGAACTGGTTGCCACTTCTACGCCCGAAAAATTGATTGAAAGCAGTGGCAGTAGCATTCGTAGTCTCCCGGCGATCGAGAGCAGCAATCCGTTAATTCGAGGCACGACGAAATATCTGGGCGATCGCTTCCAGAACCTGAATACGATTACCCAGGCGCAGCAGTTTGAGTTTGATCTGAACGGCCAGCAGCAGTTGGGTCAGGTGCTGCCATTTCAGGACGGTCGGGGCATCGACTGGCTGATCACCGTGGTCGTGCCGCAATCGGACTTTACCGGGCGGATTGATGACAACAATCGCCTCACCTCACTTCTATACCTGCTGTCCCTGGCGCTGGCTATCGGCGTGGGAATTATAACCGTCCGCTGGGTAACGCGCCCCATGCTGCAACTCAATCAAGCCGCCGGAGAGCTGGCAAAAGGGCACTGGCAGCAGCCGATCGAAGTGCGACGCAGCGATGAAGTCGGAGAGCTGGCGCAGTCCTTCAATCAGATGGCCAGCCAGCTCAAAGACTCCTTCCTGACGCTGGAAAATCGCAATACAGAATTGCAACAGGCCAGGGATGAGCTGACCAAAGCCAATGAGCAACTGGAGGCTGTGCTGGATGCGGTACCCGGCCCAATTTCCTGGATCGCCGCTGAGGGATTCTATCTGGGAATCAACTCTCACCTGGCGCAGAGTCTGAGCCTGCCTGCGGAGGCGATCGTGGGGAATCCGGTGGGCGTGGTAGGGGATAATCCCGACTACATTAATTTCATCAATCAGTTCCTGAACAGCCCCGAAGATTCTGCCTCTCAAGAAATTCCGATTGTCGAGAATGGCGAGGAGCGCTACTATCTGCTGGCCGCCCAAAAATATCAGCAGGGAAATGCCATCGTCGTCGTTGGCATCGATATCACCGAACGGCGACAGGCGGAGGAATCGCTGCAACAGGCGCAGTTGACGAATGAGGCGATCGTCAGCGCCATCCCTGACTTACTGATGCGGATTCGCAGGGACGGGGTTTACGAAGGCTTTAATCTGGGACGGAGCACCAAAGCCCTCAATGAGGAGAATTTGCTGGCGGGAACCAGCATTTTTGAGCTAATGCCTTTGAACCGAGCCTCAGAGCGGATGCGCTATGTGCAGAAAGCGCTGGAGACAGGGGAACTGCAAGTCTATGAGTACGAACTGGAGGTCAATGGGCGGCTGCAATACGAAGAAGCCCGACTGATGCCGCTGGGCAAGGACGAAGTATTGATCATGGTGCGGGATATGACGCAGCGCAAACTTTCAGAGCGGGCGCTGCGACAGAGTGAGGCGAACATTCGAGCGCTGATTGAGGCGATTCCTGACCTGCTGATCCGGGTCAACCGCAACGGCACCTATCAGGAGATTCAGGGCAGAAACCGGATGCTGCTGTACGACAGCGACGATTTTCTGGAGGGCACCAGCGTCTATGATTCGCTGCCCCCCATCGAGGCCCAGCGCCGGATGCAGTACATCCACCTGGCGCTCCAGACGAATATGATGCAGGTCTACGAGCAGCAACTGGCGATCGATGGACAGATCCAGTTTGAGGAAGTCCGGATGGTCGTCACTGGAAAAGACGAAGTGCTGATGATCATTCGCAACATCACCGATCAGAAGCGAGCAGAGGCCGCGCTGCGAATTGCGGAGGAAAACTACCGGGGGATTTTTGAAAATGCCCTCGAAGGCATTTTTCAGTCCACTCCCAACGGTCGATTTATCCGTGTCAACCCGGCAATGGCCCGTATTTACGGCTATGATTCCGCCGATGAGATGATCGCGCACATTACCGACATTACCCAGCAAATTTACTTTAACGCAGCCGATCGCCAGGAATTTCAGAATCGGATGGATCGCGTTGGGGCTGTCAAGAATCACGTCTATCAGAGCTTGCGAAAGGACGGCAGTACGATCTGGGTTGAGGAGAATACCCGTGCGGTGCAAGATGAGCATGGGAACCTGATCTACTACGAAGGAATTATCGAAGACATTACGGAACAGAAGCGCCGCAACGAAATCCTGGAGGAACGGGTCAGGGAACGCACGCGAGAACTTTCTGAGACCCTCAAAATCCTCAAAGCGACTCAGGCCGAATTGATGATTGAGAATGCACTCCTGAGAAGCTCTGAAGACACCAACACGTTTGATTACCAGGTGGGAGGGAGCCTTCCCCTTGATGCGCCCACCTATGTGGTGCGACAGGCCGATCGCTACCTCTATGCCGGACTGAAGAAGGGAGAATTCTGCTACGTGTTTAACTCCCGACAGATGGGCAAGTCCAGCCTGCGGGTGCAAATTATGCGCCGCCTCCAGGCAGAAGGGTACGCCTGCGCCGCCATTGATATTTCTGAAATCGGCAATCGTGGCCTGTCGCAGGAGCAGTGGTACGCTGGATTTCTCTATAACCTGGCCAATCGGTTCAATCTGCTGGATCAGGTGGATATCCGCAGTTGGTGGCGCGATCGCCAGTTCCTTTCCCCCGTCCAGCGGTTAGGAGAATTCATCGAGTCCGTTCTGCTCACCCACGTTTCTCAAAAAATTGTCATTTTCGTTGATGAGATCGATAGCGTTCTCAATCTCGACTTTGAGATGGACGACTTTTTCGTCCTGCTCCGCGCCTGCTACAACAAACGTGCGGACTCCCCCAATTATCAGCGGCTAACGTTTGCCATCTTTGGCGTCACGACTCCCTCCCAACTGGTGCAGGACAAGACCCGCACCTCGTTCAACATCGGTCAGGCGATCCAACTGAAAGATTTTCAGCTCCACGAAGCCCAGCCGCTCTTACAAGGATTGGCCGAAAAGGTCAAGAATCCCCAGGCCGTTCTGAAAGAAGTCCTCTACTGGACGAACGGTCAACCCTTCCTGACGCAGAAGGTCTGTAAGTTAATCCGTAATACTCCTTCTAAGGTGCCAAACTACATGGAGGCCGCCTGGGTGGAGCAACTCGTCCAGACCCAGATTCTTGACAACTGGGAGTTGAATGACGAACCGGAGCATTTAAGAACAATTCGCGATCGCATTCTCCGGGATCCCTCCCATGCGGTTCCGCTCCTGACACTCTACGAGCGGGTGTGGAACCAGGAGAAAGTTCTCGTTGTAGAAAATCCAATTCAGGTGGAACTGCTGCTCTCCGGTCTGGTGATTAAGCACGAAAACACCCTGCGCGTTCACAACCGGATTTATAAGATCCTCTTCGACGATCAATGGATTAGTCGGGCGCTCCAGGGCTTGAATGCGGTCAGTCTTGAGTCGGGTCTTTAAACTTGCCTCTGGTACCGTGTCTGATTATCCGCTTATACCGCACTGACAGACACACTACATAGTTGACCCGTCACGGTTTTTCAAAGAGCAAGCCGCTATCCCCATATCTGAAGTGATGGGGCGCTGTCTGCCAGCATTTGTAAAAAATTTAACGATATGCCAAGTCTGCCTTTAAGTTGGCATAGTCGGTACTTAATTTTCCTGTGGGATGCTGTTGGCGCATTTATTTTTCTGTTATCCCCCAGGACACCACATGACAGACGTAATCTTAAAAGGGTTCGCTTCTCTACCCGCCGATACCCTTGCACCGGGTCCCCAGTCAGGTGCATTCATCACCGGGACAACAAACGGTCGTTCCATTCCGTTTACCGGGCAACCGGTTCAGGGCTTCAGTGGTGTACAAATTGCAGACGGCAACACCTTCTGGTTCCTGTCAGACAACGGCTTTGGTAGCAAGGTGAACAGTGCTGACTATCTACTGCGAATTTATCGCATTGATCCCAGTTTTAAGGGATTTGAAGCCAATGGCGATGGCAGCGCACAGGTGCTTAACTTCATTCAGCTTTCTGACCCGGACAAAAAAATTCCCTTTTCGATCGTCAATGAATCGACCCCCGATCGCCTGCTGACGGGAGCCGACTTTGACATTGAATCCTTTGTCATTGCTCCCGATGGCACCCTCTGGGTGGGAGAAGAGTTTGGGCCCTTCCTGCTTAACTTCGATGCCACGGGCAAACTCCTGTCTCCTCCCATTCCAACCCCTAACTTTCCCGGCTTTGCCCAGGTGAACACCCTGACAGGTAAACCGCCGCTAGTTTTGGGACATCGGGGAGCCAGTGGAGAACTGCCGGAACATACCCTGGAGGCTTACAAGCTGGCAATTATTCGCGGTGCTGATTTTGTTGAACCAGATCTGGTGGCGACCAAGGATGGCGTGCTGATTGCCCGCCATGAACCGACCCTGGGCACCACCACGGATGTCGCCCGTCGCCCGGAGTTTGCCAATCGTCGCCGGAATGGAGTGATTGATGGTGTTCTGTACGAAAACGAGTTCTTTGCCTCCGACTTCACCCTGGCAGAAATCAAAACACTGAGAGCCATAATGCCCCAGAGCTACCGGACTCAGTTTTTCAACGGGGTGTTTGAGATTCCCACCCTGGCAGAAATTATTGATCTGGTGAAGCAGGTTGAGGCAGAAACCGGCAAGAAGATTGGCATCTATCCAGAGACCAAGCACCCCACCTACCACGACCAGTTGGGCCTGTCTCTGGAAGAACCCCTGCTGGCAACCTTAAGGCAAAAAGGGTTTGAAGATCCCAGCCGGGTATTTATCCAGTCCTTTGAAGTGTCCAACCTGAAGGAGTTGAACACCAAGACCAATATTCCCCTGGTGCAATTGCTGGATGCCTTTGATGTGGATTATGCCACGGGTAAACTGCTGTATCAGGATGTCAATGCTCGTCCCTACGATTTCACAGTCAATGGCGACAGCCGCACCTATGCAGATTTGCAAACGCCCGCCGGGTTATCCGAAATTGCCACCTACGCGGATGGCATTGGTCCCTGGAAACGGATGATCGTCTCCGTTAAGAACGTGGACAACAATAATGACGGGCAACCGGACGACCTGAATCGAGATGGGGTGATTAACGATGCCGATCGCATCACCCTGCCCCCCACCAGCCTGGTTCGGGATGCCCATGCAACCGGGTTGTTTGTCCATGCCTATACCTTCCGCAACGAGGGACGGTTCCTGGCATCAGACTATCGCAACAACCCGGAACTGGAATATCGCCAGTTCATCCAGTTGGGTGTGGATGGGTACTTCACCGATTTCCCGGGTACGGGTGACCTGGTACGGGATCAAATCACAGCGAATCTGGTGCGCTCACCCGATAGCCCGGATGTCCTGGCACAACCCCAGTTCAATACCCTCACGGGTCAGCGTCCCCTGGTTCTGGGGCATCGTGGTGCCAGTGGCCTGCGTCCGGAGCATACCCTGGAGGCTTACAAGCTGGCGATCGCCCAGGGTGCAGATTTCATTGAACCCGACCTGGTCGTCACCAAGGATAGAGTGCTACTCGCTCGCCACGAACCTATGCTGGCGGTTGCTGTCCTGAATGAGGATGGAACCATTCGCCGGGATGCGAATGGTAAGCCTGTGATCAATTTCACAAACACCAGCACCGATGTCTATCTGCGTGACAAGTTTGCCGATCGGCTGACGATCAAGAACCTGGACGGACGCAATGTGGCAGGCTGGTTTGCCGAGGACTTTACCCTGGCCGAGGTGAAGGAACTGAACGCCATCGAGCGTCTGCCCGCACTCCGCAGTACCCGCTTTGATAAGGATGGGCTAAAGGTGCCCACCCTGGAAGAAGTGATCAACCTGGTGAAGCAATACGAAGCTGAAACCGGGATCAAGATTGGCATCTACCCTGAAACCAAACACCCTACCTTCTTTGCTGATCAGGGCTTCAACACCAGTCAGTTGGTGGTCGAAACCCTGGTGAGAACCGGGTTCACCGATCCTAAACGAGTGTTTATCCAGTCCTTTGAGGTCAGTAACCTGAAGGAACTGAACACCACCCTTATGCCCAATGCAGGGATTGATATTCCCCTGATCCAGCTATTCGGCGGTTCCGGCAGACCCTACGATTTCGTCGTGAAGGGCGACACCCGCACCTACACCGACCTGTCTACTCCGGCAGGACTGGCGGAAATTGCCACCTATGCTGCCGGGATCGGCCCCAACAAGCAGCGGATCATTCCCTCTCGCACCGTCGATCGGAATGGAGACGGAAGTGCCGATGATCTGAATGGGGATGGGTTGATCAGTGATGGCGATCGCGTACTGTTGCCCCCGACAACCCTGATCTCGGATGCCCACAAAGCCGGGTTGCTGGTTCATGCCTACACCCTGCGGGATGAGGCATTCTTCCTGTCCCCGGACTACAACGGAGACCCCAGAGCCGAATACCGCCAGTTGATTCAACTGGGTGTGGATGGCTTTTTCACCGATTTCCCCGGTACGGGGTTTGACGCCCGCCAGGAATTCATTGGTGATCCGGTTCCCACGAACCTGGCACGCTCCAGAGGCTTCGAGGGCATGGCAATCAGCCCGGATGGTAGCAAGATCTATCCCCTGCTGGAAGGAACAGTGACAGGCGATCCGGCCAATTCCTTGCGGATCTATGAGTTTGATGTGGCAAGCCAGCGATATGCAGGGCTGGTCGGGTATTACCGGATGGAGAACCCCAACCACGCCATCGGGGACTTCGCAGTGATTAACTCGAAACAGTACCTGGTGATCGAACGGGACAACAATCAGGGGGCAGCATCCGCCTTCAAAAAAGTCTTCAAGGTAGACTTTTCTCGCCGGGATGCCAGTGGCTTTGTCTACAAGGAAGAAGTCGCCGACCTGCTGAACATCAAAGACCCGAATGACCTGAACAGGGATGGCAACACCACCTACACCATGCCCTTCGTCACGATCGAAGATGTGCTGGTGATTGATTCCAGAACGATTCTGGTTGCCAATGATAACAACTATCCCTTCTCGATCGGTCGGCCTCCGGCAATCGACAATAACGAGATGGTTCTGCTGCAACTACCCAAACCCCTGAGCGATGATCTGCGGGGTGGTTTTGGAGACGATACCCTGAAAGGCACCGATAAGAACGATGAGATCTTTGGCGGTGAAGGGGACAATACCCTCTACGGTTGGGGTGGCAATGACATTATCAATGCCGGGGCTGGAGATGACAAAGCCTATGGTGGCAATGGTGACGATGTTCTGATCCTGGGCAATGGGGATAACCGTGCCTATGGGGGTTCCGGTAACGATCGCATTGTCACTGGTAATGGTGATGATAGGGTCTATGGTGGTTCGGGTAAGGATCTGCTGGAAGGGGGTAGCGGCAACGATACGCTGTTGGGTGGCTCCGGAGACGACATCCTGATTGGCGGAGAGGGGGC
>JBIKWV010001106.1:0-3521 GCA_044356135.1 Elainellaceae cyanobacterium | reverse complement strand
ATTGAAACCTACCACTCGTGAAAGAACAGATACCATTCGACGCAGTCACAAACGACATGAATCCCTTTCAGGGATTGAAACGGGGCTTTTCCGGCAAATCCTTCTCGCTGTTTCATGTCACAAACGACATGAATCCCTTTCAGGGATTGAAACTTAATGGTGCAGTTCACTGTTCAAATTGAATATACACGTCACAAACGACATGAATCCCTTTCAGGGATTGAAACGTTTAGCGATGAGTTTTGAGGAATGAAAATGATACGTCACAAACGACATGAATCCCTTTCAGGGATTGAAACTTTATAGCAGTGTGCAGACTGGGGTTTAGTTTGCCAGCGTCACAAACGACATGAATCCCTTTCAGGGATTGAAACATCGAGCACCCTCAAGCGCACTTCATTATCTAGCAGGTCACAAACGACATGAATCCCTTTCAGGGATTGAAACATACCATTTTGGTGCTGAGTGCACCGCGACTACGTCACAAACGACATGAATCCCTTTCAGGGATTGAAACGTGTCAGTGGGGGCGTCAGACAGTGGACACCAATCGTCACAAACGACATGAATCCCTTTCAGGGATTGAAACCAATTATTCCACCGGGCACAGCAGGAGCAAAACGCGTCACAAACGACATGAATCCCTTTCAGGGATTGAAACAAAATTGAACAGCGGCGGCTTGAGGTGCGATCGCGTCACAAACGACATGAATCCCTTTCAGGGATTGAAACGAGAATTTTGCTAACGTCCGCGCTCCATTCGTGGGTGTCACAAACGACATGAATCCCTTTCAGGGATTGAAACATCGCTAGAATCGCTTTACGTAGCGAATATTGACGGTCACAAACGACATGAATCCCTTTCAGGGATTGAAACGGGAGCGAAGCCACAAAAGCCTTTTCCAAGCTGAAAGTCACAAACGACATGAATCCCTTTCAGGGATTGAAACTGTAACCAGAGTCTATCAGCGTTGCCGTAATCGTCGTCACAAACGACATGAATCCCTTTCAGGGATTGAAACTAGCGGGACTGGCAGCGTGGCTATGGGCTGCGTTCCGTCACAAACGACATGAATCCCTTTCAGGGATTGAAACTGAAAAACCAATAGACTCAATCGCTCCTAGAAGTATTTTGTCACAAACGACATGAATCCCTTTCAGGGATTGAAACTTGTCGATTCCTTTGTGGAGTGGTTCAGTGCTGGCGTCACAAACGACATGAATCCCTTTCAGGGATTGAAACACCTTCAATACTGGCGCAAATGCTGGCATCACGTCACAAACGACATGAATCCCTTTCAGGGATTGAAACTCATCAGTATCTGCAATCAGCTCCGCACCTTCCCTGTCACAAACGACATGAATCCCTTTCAGGGATTGAAACTACCGTGGCGATCGGACACACGGCGCGGCGATGGCGTCACAAACGACATGAATCCCTTTCAGGGATTGAAACTAGCTGGGGTTGCTGCTGTAGCAGGATTGCTTGGCGTCACAAACGACATGAATCCCTTTCAGGGATTGAAACTTTATACAAAGCCTCAGCCACATACCCCAAGTCGCGTCACAAACGACATGAATCCCTTTCAGGGATTGAAACACGTCGGCAGCAGGGCAGCAGTTATTGCAGGGGGGTCACAAACGACATGAATCCCTTTCAGGGATTGAAACTGCGATCGCCTTCAGTCGCTCTTCCCGCGAGAATCCGAGGTTGGGTCACAAACGACATGAATCCCTTTCAGGGATTGAAACGCACCATCTGGCCACTTACCAGGCTCATTATGTAGTCACAAACGACATGAATCCCTTTCAGGGATTGAAACAAAAGTGAACAGCGGCGGCTTGAGGTGCGATCGCGTCACAAACGACATGAATCCCTTTCAGGGATTGAAACCTGAAAAGGACGGCTGCGAGATTGCCGGTAGTCGTTGTCACAAACGACATGAATCCCTTTCAGGGATTGAAACTTTTAAATAAAGCAGAATACGATTACCTGCGGAAGTCACAAACGACATGAATCCCTTTCAGGGATTGAAACTGCCACCAGCCGCACATTTACTTTAGTGGCACCCGGAGTCACAAACGACATGAATCCCTTTCAGGGATTGAAACCAAACCTGGCCGAAACACCGACAGGAAAAACAGGCAGTCACAAACGACATGAATCCCTTTCAGGGATTGAAACAAAGAGCGTGGGGCGAGATTGGTAGCGATGAGATGTCACAAACGACATGAATCCCTTTCAGGGATTGAAACGTAGCGAATCGGAAGCGTGGCAGACAGGCTGCTTAGTCACAAACGACATGAATCCCTTTCAGGGATTGAAACAATTCCTGATTGACCCCAGCAGACCCGCTGCATTTGTGTCACAAACGACATGAATCCCTTTCAGGGATTGAAACGGCAGCCAGAACTATCAGAAATACATCAAAGCGGGTCACAAACGACATGAATCCCTTTCAGGGATTGAAACCTGCCATTAGCAGCCGGGTTTTCTGGTACGTTGCGGTCACAAACGACATGAATCCCTTTCAGGGATTGAAACGAGATGTTGCCGTACTCCATAAACGACACGGCAGACCGTCACAAACGACATGAATCCCTTTCAGGGATTGAAACTCAAGCGGGGCAATGGGAGCGCTCTACTGAGATCCCGCGTCACAAACGACATGAATCCCTTTCAGGGATTGAAACCGTCAGCTGTCGGCACCCTCGGATCGTGCTCCGACATCGGTGGTCACAAACGACATGAATCCCTTTCAGGGATTGAAACAACGTAGTCCAGCTTTGTATCGGTTTCATCTTCAATGTCACAAACGACATGAATCCCTTTCAGGGATTGAAACAACGATCTGGAGAACGTATGGACCGAATTGAAAAGGTCACAAACGACATGAATCCCTTTCAGGGATTGAAACGGACCAACGGGAGAACTTCAGGATGAACCCTGGTGGCGTCACAAACGACATGAATCCCTTTCAGGGATTGAAACACATTCAATGTCGATGCCAGTAACAATGCTGAATGGTCACAAACGACATGAATCCCTTTCAGGGATTGAAACTTCGCAGTGGCGGCAAATTCTACCGATTCACGGTCGGCGTCACAAACGACATGAATCCCTTTCAGGGATTGAAACATACTGAAGTTCCTTGCGCTGTTTGAAGAGAGCATGGTCACAAACGACATGAATCCCTTTCAGGGATTGAAACCTGTGTGGGGTGACCAATGGATTGATGAGGATTTCGTCACAAACGACATGAATCCCTTTCAGGGATTGAAACTTACTCTATCCAGCCAGAGACAGCAGAAGCAGCTCAGGAGGTCACAAACGACATGAATCTTAAGCAATGGTGAGCAATTCCGAGTCACAATTGCCGCAGAAGCAGCTCAGGAGGTCACAAACGACATGAATCCCTTTCAGGGATTGAAACGAGATCGCCCGCAACCATCAAACCGACGATGTTTCGTCACAAACGACATGAATCCCTTTCAGGGATTGAAACCTGCATCCTGACGAC
>JBIKWV010000732.1:0-3523 GCA_044356135.1 Elainellaceae cyanobacterium | reverse complement strand
CCATCGCAACCTGTGGTTAGTCTCAACGATCTGAGGACTGGAGGCGATCGCCAGAAATGGACCTATCAGCGCAATTCCAAAAGCTTCTAACAGAGATGAGATAGTAAACAGCAGCAGCAAAAAGAACAGCGACAGCTTGGAACCACACAGGACGTAGAAGAATTTTGAGAAATATTTAACCATTCTCTTTTCTGTTCAAGAAACTACTGTTTTCCCTAATTAGTTTTGGTGATTGTGCAGATGGTTGGTGGTGCTTCGCGCTCATAGGGAAATGGCTCTCAACTTGACCAATCAGGACAGACGGTGGGCTACCAACCCCGGAACAAGTTGAGCAGGCCCCCGACTGGGCCGAGTAATCGACCTGCAAAATCAAGAAATGAAGAACTCTGTTTCTTGGGAACAATCAAAACATCTCCGTCCTGGATCTGGATAGTATCCGTGAGATTTTCCAGGTTGACGATTTGCCGTTCCACCTGACCTACTTCGTTAAGCCGAATAAATGCAACGCGACTCAGGCGGGCATCTGTAGTCGGGCCTCCAGCGATCGCAACTGCACTTGACAGAGAACTATTCGGCGGAACCTGCACCTCGCCTGGATTACGCACTTCACCAACGACCCGAACCCGAATGGTTGCTGGAGCAAAGCTAGAGCGAGTCGTCAGACGCCGATCGAGGGAATCTCCAGCATTCAGGCGTGAGACATAAACTGAATCCCCATCCTGCAAGATTGGATCCTGCAATCCCTCATTTGAGGCGACGGCATCCCAGAGGTTGATAACGGTTGTCGTCCGGCTACCGTCAACACCATTTCGAGTGACAATTACGCGACGAATGTCAGCGCTTTGAGTAATCCCTCCCGCCTGTCTCAGAGCAACACTGAGGCTGGCAGGCCCCTCAGTTGAGTTGGGGTCTCCTGTTTGAATTTGATTGGCAGTGGTGAGACTTCGGAGCTGAACTGGGCCAGGACGCTGCACTTCACCGGAGACATTGACGGTGACGGGGCGCAGTGTGGCAAGGCTAACGGTGACCACCGGGTTTACCAGATAGACCTTTAGCCGATTCGAGAGATCCTGACTAAGTTGTTCCGGTGTCCTTCCACTGGCAGGGATCTGTCCCAGGAGTGGCATCGTGATCGTACCGTCTGGGAGGATGGTGCGTGGCCCCGTAAATTCTGCGTAATCAAAAACCCGAATGTCAACCTGATCGCCAGGCCCAAGAATGTAGGAAGGGCGACTGACACTGGTTGAATTAAACACTGTTGGAGCAGAGGGAACCTGAGCCAGGGCAGGTGTGAATGCTGCCCCGATGAGTCCTACTGCAGCCAGAATCTGAAACGTTTGATGAGACAGTTGATAACGAGCCATCTTAATTAGAATTGGAGGACCGATCAAGAGACTTGGAGAAATCTGACTGAGCGGCAATAGCCAAGGGTTCTGCCGCCTGCTCCAGGTGATTACCAACGTAATAGAAGTAACTATCAGGTTCGTTGCGCGTATCAATTCCGTTCACGACCATTCCAAGTACAGTCTGTCCAGTTTGACGCAGGAAGTCCTTTGCAGCATTTGCGCTAAGAGCATTGACGACGCCTGGACGGACAACCATGAGCAGACCATCTACCATTTTGCCCAACACTGCTGCATCAACCGTTCCCGCCAGGGGTGGCATGTCAAAAATCACAAAGTCATAAGACTCAGTAAACTGCTCTACCAAAGCCGCCATTTTGCGAGAGTCAAGGAGGGCTGCCGGATTGGGCGGGATGACACCTGCGGGTAGAACATCCAAATTTGGCATCACCGTCTGGATTGCGTTACCCACATCAGACTGGTCAACGATGACGTTACTTAATCCAATGGTGTTGAGTAGTCCCCAAACGTGATGCTGTGAGGGATTACGCATATCAGCATCAACCAACAGAGTGCGGCGTCCGGCCTGAGCCATCGTTGCTGCCAGGTTAGCAGACACTTCCGATTTACCTTCTCGAGGGACAGAACTGGTGACTGCGATCGCCTGCACCGGCTTGTCAGAGCTCAAGAACTTGAGATTCGCCTGGAGCATCTGGTAAGCCTGAATTACTGGAGAGCGGGGGTAATCCCGGACTGGAACCCTTGGAGTGCCTATCTCTACCCTACTACTAGTAGGTTCGACCCGACCTGCGCGTCCAACGGCAGGAATCACACCCAACAGCGTGTATCCAAATAGTTCTCTGGCCTCGCGAAGTGTTTTCACAGAGCGATCGATCAGATCGATGCCAAAAGCGGTAATCACTCCCAGCAAGCCACCAACCAGTAATCCTCCGACCACAAAGAGGAACCTTCTCGAAGCCAGTGGAGCCTGTGGCACTGCCGCAGAAGCGATGACACGAACATTACCAATGTTTTGATTCTCTGCAACCTTAACTTCATTTAATCGAGTCAAAAGCGCCTCGTAGGTTTTCTGAGCAGCATCCAGCCTGCGCTGAATGTCCTGCTGAGTTTCTTCTAGTCGGGGGATCACTCGTGCCCGATTGCGGTAGGCATTGCGGGTTTCAGTGAGGGTCGCAATTCGCTGGGCCAGTCCCTGACGCTCTGTTTCTGCCCGCGCCAGATCCACAATCAATTCACTACGAAGATTTCCAAGTTGTAAATTCGCCATTGAGACCGATTGATTTCGGCCTAAAACCTGTCGAATTCGTTGTTGGAGGAGGGAATCCAGGGCGTTGACTCGTCGCTGTAGATTAACAATGGTTGGATAGCCATCCCGATACCGGGTGCGCTCAACAGCTAACTCCCTCTGGGCTTGCTGAAGCTGAGTCAGTACTTCCTGAACCCCCTGTGCCTGACTCAATGAAGCGTATGAAACTGCCTGTTGAGCATTGAGACCAACTTGAGTCTGCAACTGCTGGACACGTGCCGCTGCGTCTGAAAATTGCCCCTTCGAATTTGCAATCTCTTCCTCGAGTTTAGAAATAATACCAACTGCTGCAGTGGCTTCCTCCTCAAGAACGATGATACTGTTTCTCTCTTTGAAATCTCTAAGGGTTGCGTCTAACCTTTGAACCGTTGCTTCCGTCTGAGGGAGCTGCCGCTCAATAAATTCACGAGCAGAGGCGGCTTCTGCCCGGTTAGATTGGATGTTGTTACGAATAAAAACTTCAACGACTTTGTTAACGATTGCTGCTGCTTTGTTTGGGTCACCATCCTGGTAGGAGATGGACAATACATCAGTACCTGTCACCCCATCTACCTTAAGACCATTCTGAATTGCGCCTGGTCCAACTAATCGGCCGCTGCTGTCCTTGAGATTGAGTTCGCGGATAGCCTCTTGAATCACAGGGGTAGAGCGAATCACCTCAACCTGAGTATCGATAGGGCTGTTCTGAGACTTCAAAGCCTCCAGTCGTCCGATTTCTTCCCCCAGTCCTGTCAGGGCAGGAGTACGACTGCTCTTGATGAGTAGCTGCGCTTCAGCCTGATACTCTGGCTTCCGAGACGCAGCGAAAAGCGTGCTCAGCGACAGTGTCGTTACCACGACAGCAGTTGCGGGG
>JBIKWV010000731.1:0-3524 GCA_044356135.1 Elainellaceae cyanobacterium | reverse complement strand
AAGCAATGGAGGCACAACCGCATTGCCTGACTCAACCTTGGGTGATTTCGACTCGAGTTCGGGGTCTATTGCTCCTCCAAACCCTTCAGAGCCATTGTCTTTGCAATAGCTGGCACACCGATGGCGTGACAGTGAACCCGCTCTTGAGGAGCGTTTAGCCAACCAGCTTAGTCAATGGTCACCTGCTGCGCCAGAGACAGCAGACCTCACGGTCGAGGGGGATAAGGTTTACACTCGGGTGGGCGAGAATCTTCCTCCCTAGTGAGTGCAAAGGGTGGACAATCCACTCCGTCGAACGAGAAACACGCTACTGGATCGCCGCACAAGCGGGACAAAAGCGGGATGAATTATTCCGCCAAGGGACTAAAGCAGCATGGGCTTTTCGTCCCGTCGCACAGGTTTCTCCGACAATCTGAGCAAACCCTCTCCGCGGAGTAGCACCGACAGCTCATCTCCAATAAATAAACTGCGGGGGTGAGAGAGGGCATTGCGGATACAGGCGGCATGAGCGTTGATTGCCATCAAATAGGCATCCTGCTCATTGGTCAGTCCGCTGAGGGCAAAGAACTTGATCGCGGGTTCCGGTGAAAAGGTACTGGGTCGTGCGATCGCCTTACCCAACCGGGAAGCCAGCAGCGCACTCACCTGACTTTGAATCTGATTGAGCGCATGGCGATCCAGATCTTCAAACGATCGAAGATTCAATTGCTCGCGGGTACAGAACCGAACGAAATCGGGGAGGGTGGGCATCTGCTGCCATTCGGGCGATCGCCAGCCCATTTCAAATGCCCGGTTGTAGCGCGTAATGATTTCTGGATCGCGCAGAAATACATCCAGTGCCCGAATGAGCAGCGCATCCACCCGTTGTGCCAGGTGAGGGTTATGGATTTTCCCCATGGCGATCGCACTCAACGCCCGTCGGATAAAGTCCTTCCACGATTCCATTCGGTGATCGCGCTCCAGTTTGTCAAATCGGCGCAGGTCAGGCGGTTCCAGCAGGTTACTGCTACCGCTGGAGATGTCGTAATATGCGCCCTGATCCCCCAGGAGGGCGATCGCGGTTTTGAAGGTGCTGTTGCCGCTGGAGGAGATGTCCATCCCCACAACGGGAATATTGTTTGCCAGGGCTTCCAGGGCAAACCGCCAGCCCAGAATACTCTTTCCTGAACCGGAGGTTCCCGTAATCAGGGCGCGTCCGATTTGCTGGTGAAACAGATCAACGTAGATTGGCTTGCCGCCGCGTCCGGTGAGAAACTCCACACCCTGGCGATCGATGTCTCTGGGCAGGGTCAGGGGCAGGATTCCCGCGACCGTGTGGGTATCGAGCGTTAGTCGGCGCTCATTCAGGTTGCCGCCGTGCAGCAGTCGTTTGCAGGTGATAGGCAGCGCTTGCAGCCAGATCTCCCAGGCAATGTGGCGTTCCCGGATTACTTTGGCGGTTTCAAAGCAGTTTGCCAGCAGATTGCAGGCGTGGGTCAGCTCTTCAGCCGTATGGCGGTAAACCAGAAATACAGGGGCACAATGCAATGCTTTTGTACCCCCGTAGAGACGACGCTGCGCTTCAAACGATTCCTCCTGCTTGATCTCCGCTCCCACATCGCGCCCCTGTCCCTTGGTGATGGCAACCGTGCGAGCGGCTTTCGATTGTTTTGCCTGACGCGCCAGGTTGTCCTGAATGAAAAAGTCGTTGCTGCGGCTAATCTCAATCCAGGCTTCGGTGTCGTGGACGTAGCTGGAGGAAAGGATTTTCCAGACCCATTTCAACTGTTCGCGGGTGCTAGTCCAGCCCATCGGTGGCTCGGTCATCGTCACCACCCCACAGACCTTATCCTTTCCCGTGAGATATACCCGGTCGTGATCGCCCCGGTGTTCCGGGCAGGCAGAGCGTCCCTGGGTGCCTTCAATCAGTAGCGTACACAGGTGTTTGTCAGTCGTCACCGTTTCGCTCAGCTCCAGCCCGGTTTCAGTTTCCGTCAGGGTGATGACCTGCGGGACGGAGGGAGCCAAGCCGTGGTTGAAGCGGTTCCAGAGCCACTGCCACAAATCGGTGGCGCTGCACGGGGTGACCTCCAGACCAATTTTGGTATTGAGCATCAGCTCCCATTGCAAAAATCCCTGCTGAAACCCTTGCAGCAGGAGCTTCTTGAAAAATGCTTCCTGGTAAACTCGTTTATTTCCGGTAATCTGCTCCAGCACCCAGGAACCAGTTCTTCTAAGCTTTTCGATCAGCCCACCAACCAGGTCTTTGTGCTGAGTGTCGGCTTCATCATCACTGGTCCAGGTACAGAAGGCGTACTGGTGCCAGGTTTGGCGGGTACCGGATTGGGAGAGCTGCTGCACCCGTAATTGCTCGTTGCGCGTCAGCACAGAAATGGGTTTTAACTGGCATTCATCTGCCTGGGCTGAAAGCGTCTGCTGCCGTTCAGCGTCATCGCTGGAGCAACCAGTGCAGAAAGTGATGCGATCGCCCATCGGCAAGTCTTTCAGCCCCTCTTCAATGGCGTGGGCAAACGCCGTTACCTCGCTGTCGTACAGCACATCATGCAGACCTGCAACACGAAATCCAAACACCATCTGATACTGGGATTTGCCTTTCTCCAGCAGCAGCGCGGCAACCTCGCGGTCATCTTTTTTGATTTCTGCAATGCAGCAGATATTGACCTCGTTCTGGAACGGCATAAACGTACTGCGTCCTCCATACTGGTTGGGCACCAGCACCGGCTTGAGCCGCAGGCTGATCCGCCCATCTCCATAGCGTTTACGAATCCAGGCAGGGCGGTGTTCGGGAATAGGGGAAATGAAAAAGCTGTTGCCGTTACACCACTCGGTTCCCGGTGGCTTGCGCCAGCGATCGAGGAATTGATGGGGTTGATTTCCGGTCAGAATCCACCAGCTCAGGATCAGCCAGAATGCAGTGCCAAAGAACCAACCCAGACCCAGGCTGAAAAAGCCGTTGGTGATGACATAGCACAGCACCACGATGGCAACCCAGGGACCGAGTTGCTCCGCCGGGATGGGACCAATACTCGCCTGTTTACCTAAAATTCGGTTGACTTTGATGAATTCCCGGTTGAAATCCCGTTCCATAATTCCCACCGTTCAAACCGTCAAATTAACCCGCAGCTCCTGTGCCGTTGCCCACAAAGATGAACGTGACCACATCGATCGCAATCACGATCGCAAACGCCAACCCAACCTGAGTAACAATTGGTCGCCAGTCGTTCCCCTGTTGCGCCTGGTTGTAGGCAAACAGTGCTGCCGCCGCAACCAGCAATAAAAACACCCCCCGAATCAGGTTGAAAATCAGTCGAATCACATTGGCATCGAGTGTATTGGTGGCACCGCCTGCCTGGGAGGTCTGCTGCGCCAGAGTGACAAAGAATTGCTCCAATCCGCTGAGGAAGATGGCATGGGCAGGAGCAACGAAGGTATGGAGCAGTGCGGTGAGGGTGATGATGATGGTTACCAGATGCCAGAAGCGAAGCCTGACTCCCAGGTATTTCTTCAAAAACGGTATTGCTTTG
>JBIKWV010000730.1:0-3525 GCA_044356135.1 Elainellaceae cyanobacterium | reverse complement strand
CGATGTCAATTTTTCCCACTCCGACCTCTCCAAATCCCGCTTTTCGCAGACCTTCGGCTGGATCCCGGCGATCGCCTTCAGTCCAGACGGCCAGTACTGGGCGGCGGGAGATTCGGCGGGGCTGCTCCACCTCTGGTTCTCCTATCCCCAGCAGAACCAGATCACGATCAAGGCCCACCAGTCCTTTATCTTTACCATCGCGATTTCCCCAGACAGTCGGCTGCTGGTGAGCGGCGACACTGATGGCGTGGTGAAGCTGTGGGAGGTGAAGACATGGCAGTGTCTGTTGACGTTGAACGCCCACTCTAAGATCATCTGGTGCGTTGTCTTTTCCAGAGATAGCCAGCGGTTTGCCAGCAGTTGCGAAGATGGCACCATCAAAATCTGGGACTGCCAGACGGGGCAATGCCTCCAGACGCTGAGCGCCAGTCAGTCCTCGGTGCGCTCGATCGCCTTCACCGCTGACCAGCGGTATCTGGTCAGCGGCAGTGAGGATTATCAGATCAGGTTGTGGGATCTGGCGCAGGGGAAGTGCATCCGCACCTTTGAAGGGCATTCCCATACGGTCTGGACCGTGGCCATTTCCCCGGATGACCAGTTCATCGTCAGCGGCGGCAACGACTATCTGGTCAAACTCTGGGATCTCCAGACGGGAGTCTGTCTGCACGATTTTGAGGGGCATACGCTGCAAATCTGGGGGGTTGCCTTTTCGCCCGATGGTCAGACCGTTGCCAGCGCCAGTATGGATCAAACGGTTCGGCTGTGGCATATCGAAGATCGGCAGTGCGTCGCCTGTTTCCGGGGGCACAGCAGCATGGTGATGTCAGTTGCCTTTTCGCCCGATGGTCGCACCCTGGCCAGTGGGGGGATGGACCGCATGATTAAACATTGGGATCTGCAAACCAGAGCCTGCGCCACCACATGGTCGGGCTACAAAAACATTATCTGGTCGGTTGCCTTTGCTCCAGACGGTGGCTCATCTCCCGGCGATCGCACTACCCACATTGCCAGCAGCAGCCTGGACGGCATCATTCGGATCTGGCAGGTAGCTGACCAGGCGTGCATCCAAACAATGAAACATCCGGTAGAAGTACATGCGATCGCCTTCAGTCCCGATGGTAGACAGTTGGTGAGTGGCAATATGAGCACCAGCTCGACGTTGAAGGTCTGGGACGTGCAAAGCGGAACCTGTTCCCTCACGATTCCTGCCCACATTGGCAAAGTCAACTCCGTTTGCTTCCACCCCGACGGATCCCTCATCGCCAGTGGCGGGGACGATAAGACGGTGCAGATCTTCAACCTGAGATACCAGCATGTTGAGAAAATTCTTCAGGGACACAAGGCTGTCATCTGGTCGGTTGCCTTTTCGCCCGATGGTAAGCTTCTGGCCAGCGGCAGCTTCGACCAGATGGTGAGAATCTGGGAAGTGAGTTCTGGCAGATGTCTACATGTTCTGAGCGGCCATACGAACGCGCTAACCACAATTGTTTTTCATCCCACGCTGCCGCTGCTCGCAACTGCCAGTTCCGATGCGATGGTGAAACTGTGGTCGCTGGAGACAGGCACATGCGATCGCACCCTCAGCGATCACCACAATGTCGTCATGGGCATTGCTTTTTCTCCCGACGGTCAAACCTTTGCCACCGGAAGCTATGACAAAACAATTCGCATCTGGGACGTGGCCTCCTGGAACTGTCAGACCATCTTTCAGGCCAATTCGCTGGTTCACTCGGTGGCCTTTAGCCCAGACAGCAAAACCCTCGTGAGCGGAGGGGACAACGGTACACTGCAACTGTGGGATCTCGATGCTCAGAAGTGTGTTCAGGTTCTGAAACTGCCGGAGCTTTATGCGGGAATGAACATTCGGGGAGCCGGGGGGCTGACCGAAGCTCAGCAGTCTATGTTGATCAGCCTGGGGGCGATCGCATAAAGATATTTTCCTGATTCTCAGGTCTCAACTACCTGCGTAGACAGCACCAGCCAGTGATTCTCAGGCGTTTTCCCGGCAACGTAAACGTCCTTCGACGCCTCACCCAGTCGGTAAATCTGAACGTCGGTGAGATTTGTTTTGATTAGATTCACCAGATCTCGGTAGCGCTGGGCGATCGCCCTTTCCTCATCCCCAAACCAGTCCTGTTCCTGCATGGCGATGCTGAAGAATGCCTCAATGCTCATCTCGTCGGTCGGGGTGTTGGGGGCATGGGTGGTTTTTTGGGCGATTGTTGCGGAGGTCAACGTTGACAAACCTGGTTCGTCCCAAAGTACCACCTGAAAGGGGGCGTCGGACTCGCTGACAAAGTCCAGCCCCTCAACTGCAGCCTCAAATTGCTTTACCAAAGTTTGATCATCGTTGATTTCAGTCATAAAACTTGTCTGGAGAAGGGGGTCGGCTTGATTATACTGAAGCGGAAGTGTGATTGCATGAGGAGGCACCCCAAATGGCCGACCTGAGCCAACTGGAAGAGTTTTCTGTCGAGGATCTGCTGCTGGAGCTAAGAGTGAGGGAGGCCAAACAGAAGGGGGGAGAGGCCACGACGGAAGCCCAGGCAAATCCAGCGCTGCAAGCGATTGATACCCAGACGTTAATTGATGGGTTGAGAGTGAAGCAGAAGGTCATTTATGGGACAGATGATCGATTGGATGTGTTTCAGGTGACTGATCCAGCAATCCTGAATGATGTTGATAGTGTGGTTGCATTATTTAACGCCAGCAGCATTGTGGATAATGGCAATGGAACATCAACGCTGCAAACGCAAAACTACGGAAAATCTCAGAACCTCTGTGCCAATGAACCATTTCGAGAACAGCCCACAGGTGCTTTTTGTTCTGGTTTTTTGGTGGCACCAGATATCATCGCCACCGCAGGTCACTGCATCAACCAGTCCAATGTGACGACCATTCGATTTGTTTTTGGTTTTCGCATGGTGGACGCATCCACTGCACAAACGCTGATCAACAACGGAGAGATCTACCGGGGGCTGCGGATTATCGAACGCCAGCTCACCAGAGGCGAGACGGATTGGGCGCTGGTGCAGATCGATCGCCCCGTCCCAAATCACAAAATTGTCCGCATTCGCAGAACCGATAAAGTACCAGAAAACCAGAAAGTTCACGTCATCGGGCATCCAGTCGGACTACCCACCAAAGTCGCCGGAAATGCCAATGTCCGCAACAACACGCCCAAAGCCTATTTCACCGCCAACCTCGACACCTACGGCGGCAACTCTGGCTCTCCCGTGTTCAACAGCGATACCCACGAGGTAGAAGGCATTCTGGTGCGAGGCGAGACTGATTTTGTTCAATCTTCCGTTGGAAACTGCCAGATTTCCCTGGTCTGTCCCGACATCGGCTGTCGGGGAGAAGACTGCACCCGTACCACGGAGTTTGCAGGGCTGGTTCCCGGTGGTGAAACACCACCCCAGGAGGGGTAATATATAGCGCTTCGCGCTCAGGTATAGCAGTTCTCAGTCTAGTTCAGTACAGATTTTTGTGAGAGAGCCGCGCTGAGCGCGGCTCTCTCACAAA
>JBIKWV010000039.1:0-12305 GCA_044356135.1 Elainellaceae cyanobacterium | reverse complement strand
CCTGGACTTTTCTATATATCAGATGGGTGCGGGATATACAAAAAAGGTAGGCTTCCCGCCTGCACTCCAGACACAGTCGGGAATGGCACCGGACTCAAATGGATAAAGTCGAGCTAAGTACTGGACGTGGAAAAATGCGATGCTGCATGGGCGATCGCGTCAAAATTTAGTAATTTTAAGAAGAGCCGTTTTCCCTTCAGAGTGTCTGCATGACTGCCACCATTCCCACCCTGCCAACTCAATATGACCCCGCGCTGACCGAAGCCAAATGGCAGAAGTTTTGGGAAGAAAAGCAAGTCTTCAAAGCAGACCCAGGTAAAGGTGGAACGCCCTATTGCATCGTCATCCCGCCCCCCAACGTAACGGGTAGCCTGCATATGGGCCACGCCTTCAACACGACGCTGATGGACGTGCTGGTGCGCTACCACCGGATGATCGGCAATAACACCCTGTGTCTGCCGGGAACTGACCACGCCAGCATTGCGGTACAGACCATTCTCGAAAAGCAGTTGAAGGCGGAGGGTAAGACCCGCTACGACCTGGGGCGCGAACAATTTTTGGAGAGAGCCTGGCAATGGAAAGCCCAGTCGGGCGGCACGATTGTCGGTCAACTGCGATCGCTCGGTCTCTCCGCCGACTGGACGCGGGAGCGCTTCACGATGGACGCCATGCTGTCCAGGGCGGTGCTGGCGGCCTTCATCCAACTTCACAAGGAAGGCTTAATCTACCGCAGCAAGTATCTGGTCAACTGGTGTCCCGCCAGTCAGTCTGCCGTGTCCGACCTGGAGGTGGATAACCAGGAGGTGAATGGCAACCTCTGGCATTTCCGCTATCCCCTGACCGATGGTTCTGGCTTCATGGAAGTGGCTACTACCCGTCCTGAGACGATGCTGGGGGATACAGCGGTGGCGGTAAACCCCAACGACGATCGCTACAAGCACCTGATCGGCAAAACGGTGAAGCTGCCGATTATGGAGCGCGAAATTCCGATCATTGCCGACGACTACGTCGATTCCAGCTTTGGCACGGGCGCGGTGAAAATTACCCCCGCCCACGACCCCAACGACTTTGAGATGGGGATGCGCCATCGCCTGGATTTCATCAACATCATGAACAAAGACGGCACCCTGAACGAGAATGCGGGGCCGTTTGTGGGACTCGATCGCTTCGTCGCCCGCAAGCAGGTGGTGCAGCGCCTGGAGGACGAAGGCTTCCTGGTGCGGGTGGAAGACTACAAGCACACTGTGCCCTACAGCGAACGGGGCAAGGTACCCGTGGAACCCCTGCTCTCCACCCAGTGGTTTGTCAAAATTAAGCCGCTGGCCGACAAAGCGCTGGATTGCCTGGACAACCACCAGGAGCCGATGTTTGTGCCAGAGCGCTGGACGAAGGTTTACCGCGACTGGCTGGTCAGTCTGCGCGACTGGTGTATCTCTCGTCAGCTCTGGTGGGGCCACCAGATTCCCGCCTACTACGCGATCAGCGAAACGGGCGGCGAAATCACTGACGAGACGCCCTTTGTGGTGGCGGAATCTGAGGACGCAGCGCGGGTCGAACTGGTGGCTCGTTTCGGTGAATCTGTCCAGATCCAGCAGGACCCCGACGTACTCGATACATGGTTCTCCTCTGGTCTGTGGCCGTTCTCCACAATGGGCTGGCCAGAGCAAACGCCTGACCTGGAACGCTACTACCCCACCAGCACCCTGGTAACGGGCTTTGACATCATCTTCTTCTGGGTGGCTCGCATGACCATGATGGCGGCCCACTTCACCGGAAAGATTCCCTTCAAGGCCGTTTACATTCATGGTCTGGTGCGGGATGAGAACAACAAAAAGATGTCGAAGTCCGCGAATAACGGCATCGATCCACTGCTGCTGATCAACAAATACGGCACCGACGCTCTGCGCTACACCCTGGTCAAAGAGGTGGCCGGAGCCGGGCAGGATATTCGCCTGGAGTACAACCGCAAGACTGACGAATCAGCTTCGGTGGAGGCTTCCCGCAACTTCACCAACAAACTCTGGAACGCCTCCCGGTTTGTCATGATGAATCTGGACGGTAAAACTCCGGAGCAGTTGGGTCAGCCCGCTGTGGAATCTCTGGAACTGGCCGATCGCTGGATTCTTTCCCGCTACTACCAGACGGTGAAGCAGACCCGCGCCTACATCGATAACTACGGTTTAGGGGAAGCGGCCAAAGGGCTATACGAATTCTTCTGGGGTGACTTCTGCGACTGGTATATCGAACTGGTGAAGTCTCGCCTCCAGCAAACCGACTCTCCCTCCCGCATCGTCGCCCAGCAAACCCTGGCCACGGTTCTGGACGGCACCCTTCGCCTGCTGCATCCCTTCATGCCCCACATTACTGAAGAGGTATGGCACACGCTGAACCAGGTGGGCGAGGAGAAGACCCTGGCGCTTCAGAACTACCCAGAGGTGAGCGATCGCCTGATTAACTCTGACCTGGAGGAGCAGTTTGAGCTGCTGATCGACACCATCCGCACCATCCGCAACCTGCGGGCAGAAGCCGAAATCAAGCCCGGTGTAAAAATCCAGGCCATTCTGCAATCCGAAACTGCCCGTGAACGAGAAATCCTGACTGCGACCGAAACCTACATCAAGGATTTGGCGAAGGTAGAATCCCTCACGATTCGTGCGACAGAATCAACCCAGAAATCGGCGGCCGAAGCAGTCACCGACGCCGCCAGGGCAGCCTACAAAGTCCTCGAAGGGCTGAAGTTGGACGGACTGGGCCAGTATCGTAAACCTGCACTGACGCTGGGAGCGATCTTTGCCCTGATCGTCGCAGCTAAGGTCGTGCTGGCGCTGGTGGATGTTGTGGATAATCTGCTCCTGGTCTCCCCGCTGCTGGAACTGGTGGGTATGGGCTATGCCGCCTGGTTTATCTACCGCTACCTGCGGCGAGCTGACACTCGTAAGGAACTGGGCGATCGCCTCAACCACTGGGTGCAGGAAGTCGTGGGTCAACCCGACACCGTGGAGGCCAAAGCAGCTCGCGTTGTTACCCCCGCCGACCCACTGACCCCCTATGCCACGCCACAACCGCCCGCTCCCCAGCCCCAGATGATTGTAGGCGTGGTGCGCACCGTACAGGTGATGATCCCACTGGCAGGCGTGGTTGATGTGGCAGCCCTGCGGGCCAAGACCGAGCGGGATCTGGCCAAAGCTGAGGCAGAAGTCAAGAGCCTGAGCGATCGCCTCAGTAACCCCAACTTTGTAGACCGTGCGCCCCCGGCAGTGGTGCAGACCGCCAGAGATACACTGGCAGAGGCTCAGAAGCAGTCCGAAATTCTACGGGAACGCCTCTCCCGTCTGTGAAGGTTTTTCGAATCTTCATAGAATTGCGGCACAACAGTCAGGCGGCAGCGGAAAGATGGCAGTATACTTTATGGCTAAGGATTCCTCAATCTTGCAGTAATGCTCTACCTGGCTCAGGTTCACACAAAAGACCAGGAAAACGGTGTCATTTTGCGGTTGCTCGCCTGCCAACGGGCGGAGCACAGCTGGTCGCGGGTTGAAGAGGAAGACGTTCCCCTGGCGGAAGTCGCAGTTGAATTTGGTGAAGGGGCGATCGTTCTGGCAGAAGTTTCGAGTAGTCGTCAGGTTAAGTCTGTGCAGGATGGCAAAAGCTGGCTTCTCGGAATTGTTGAGCAGTACCTGACAACAGGAATGTCGCCTGAGCTGCTCCAGGAAGAGGTGCAGCGAGCCGAGCAGTGGCGGCAATCCCTTACTCTCCAGAGCCAGGAACTGGGGCGACGCACCCTGGAACTGGAAGCTCGTCGAGACCAGATTCAGGATCTGGAGGAAAATCTGAAGCAGGAGAAACAACTCCTGGAGGTTGAGAAGCGCCAGATCCAGGCGTGGGCTGCTGAGCTGAAGACCGATCTGCCTGCGCTCCAGCCCAACAGCAACGTATAAATGATGGGTGGTATCGCTTCGCGATACCACCCATCATTTGCTTGGCGGCTACTCGACTCCACTCACCTGGAGAGTGGGCGGTCGCCATTCCACTTCCTTGAACAGTGTTGACTCAATCTTTTGGAGTGCCAGCTCCAGATCATCGTTGATCACCTGCACATCAAACTCACCGGCCGCATCCATCTCAGCGGTGGCACGCTTGAGACGACGGGCGATCGCATCCTCTGAGTCCTGGCCGCGCCCCCTCAGGCGCATCTCCAATTCCTGCATAGAGGGGGGTAGCACAAAAATTCTCAGCGCGTCGGGGAAACTCTCTGGAATCTGTCTTGCCCCTTCCAGTTCGATCTCCAAAATTACCCACTTGCCCTGACGAATCATCTCCTCCACCGGACGGCGCGGAGTGCCATAGAAATTTCCGGCAAACTCAGCCCACTCCAGCAGTTCCCCGTTTTCTACCATATTCAGGAATTCGTCGCGGGTCTTGAAAAAATAGTGCCGCCCATCAACCTCACCGGGGCGTGGCTTGCGCGTAGTAGCCGACACCGAAAGATACAGTTCGGGATGGCGCTGCAGGAGTGCCCGCAGCAGTGTTCCCTTACCAACTCCGCTTGGCCCTGTCAATACAATCAGACTGCCTGTTGCCATTGCCCGTACCGCTTGTGGTTCTGGAGGTGCGAAAGGATCGTCCTGGAGAGGGATCAGGAAACGATTAGAGTCCCTATTCTATCGAAAGGTGGACGCGGTCGGGGCGCTTCTGGCATCTGTGATACCCAAAATTCCGATTGCGATGCTTGGGTGTTGCTATTCTACAAGTAGTGCAGCGTTCGGTGCGATTGCCGCCCTCTTTTCTCAAGATTCCCCGTGCAACCTGTAGATTACACGACTCTAATGGCCGCCTGCGCCGAACTCAAAGCCGAGTGGCTCCCCGCTCGTCTGGAGCAGGTCTACCAGTGCGATCGCCACACCATCGCGCTGGCTTTGCGCACCCTCAATCGGCGGGGCTGGCTAAAACTGTCCTGGCACCCCCAGGCAGCCCGCATGGGTATCGACGCACCGCCCCCCCGCGACCCTGACACGTTCACCTTCAGTCAGCAGTTGCGCCATCAGTTGAGTGGACTGGCGCTGGTGCAGGTGGAGGCGATCGCCCCCTGGGAACGTGTACTCGATTTGCAGTTTGCCAAACGCCCCGGAGAGCCGCCCCTGGCCCATCTTTTCGTTGAGATTATGGGCAAGTACAGCAACGTGGTGCTGACCACCGCAGACCGCACCATCGTCACTGTGGCCCATCAGGTGAACGCCCAGCAGTCCAGCGTCCGCACCGTCCTCACAGGCCAGCCCTACGAACTGCCACCCGCCCTCACCGACCCGATACCCACCCTCCAGGAACCGATGGAGCGCTGGCAGGAGCGGCTGAGCCTGATTCCCGTCAGCATCAAGAAAAACCTGCTGAAGAATTATCGGGGGTTGAGTACGGCGCTAGTGGTATCCATGCTGGGAGCAGCAGGCATTGATCCAGACACCCTGAGCGATGCGCTGTCTGAGCAGGACTGGCAACATCTGTACGATCGCTGGACGGAATGGTTGACCGCGCTGGAGCAGGGCAGCTTTCATCCGGGATGGCGGATTGACGGGAGCTATACCGTTCTGGGTTGGGGAGTCACGAAACCCGCACCCTCGGTTCAGGCACTCGTCAGCGAGTACTACACAGGGCAACTGAACCAGCAGGAATTTTTGCAACTCCGGCACCAGCTCACCCAGCGGCTGACGAACCTGCTGGGCAAGCTCTACAACAAAGCAAAAGATTTTAGCGATCGCCTTCAGCAGTCCGACGATGCCGATCGCTACAAAGAGCAGGCCGACTTACTGATGACGCATTCGCATAAATGGCAACCGGGCACAAAATCGATGCGAATTCTCGACTTTGACAGCGGGAGGCGCGTCAGAATTCCCCTTGACCCCGAGAAAACTGCGGTTCAGAATGCGCAGGCGCTTTATAAAAAGCACCAGAAATTGAAGCGATCGCGCTCAGCCATTGAGCCACTGCTGGCCGACGTGAAAGCGGAGGTTGACTATCTGGAGCAGGTACAGGTGGCGATCGCTCAAATTGACCAGTACACCAGCCCCGAAGACCTGCAATCTCTGGAGGAAATCCGCGATGAGCTGATACAGCAGGGGTATCTGAGCGACCCGGAGCAGCGCTATCGCTCGACCGCCAGTGAGGGAACTGATTTTCGTCGCTACAAAACCCCTGGGGGGTTTGAAGTGTGGGTGGGTCGCAATAATCGTCAAAATGACCAGCTCACTTTTCGACTGGCCACCGATTACGACCTCTGGTTCCACAGCCAGGAGATTCCCGGCAGTCATGTCCTGCTGCGCCTGGAGCCGGGTTCGGTGCCGGATGAGCGCGATCTCCAGTTCACAGCAGATATTGCGGCTTATCATAGTCGAGCTAATCAAAGTGATCAGGTTCCGGTGATCTATACGCGACCCCGCAATGTGTATAAGCCCAGGGGGGCAAAGCCAGGAATGGCCATCTATAAGCAGGAAACGGTGATCTGGGGTAAGCCTCGGCAGGTGGTTCGAGAGTTGCAGAAGGCAATCGCGTAAGAAATTAAATAAAACCGAATTGGGCTCTCCACTACTTTGTGTGAAAAGCCATCCGAGCGATGGCTAAAACCCTTGATTTTGTGTGGGCGCACTGCGTGCGCCCACACAAAATAGTGGAGAGCCCCGAATTGTTTTTGAGAGAGGCGAGGCGAAGCCTCTCTCAAAAACAATTACAGGTTAATTTGTTCACGCTCCTTAGGAACCTGCTGTTGAATGAAACCCCAGTTTTCACCCGGCACGGCTCCGCCGCGCCACGCTAAAACTGGGATTTTATTGCAAGCCCCTTACAGCACTTTTTGTGGGTAATGTATGGGGCGCGGGGAGTATTTAAGTGAATCTCCGATCAAAGCGAGGATCAAATTTATCGCTTTTCTTCGAGTTGCAGTCGCGGCACAGTGTTTGCAGGTTGCTGATGTCGTTGCTGCCGCCCTTCGCCAGCGGAATGATATGGTCGATCGCCAGATTCTTACTGCTACCACAGCTCTGGCACTGATGGCGATCGCGCTCCAGCACATACTTTCTGACTTCCTGGGGGATTGAAATCCGGGGTGTTTTTTCCATGAGTCAATGGGTAGTTTTAAGGGGGAGTGGAGAGTAGGGCAATCACCATCTCATAAATCACTGGTCAAACTTGCATTCATCAGTTTGTCATAGGTTGTTTGAATAAAGAGAACTCTCTTCCATCCTGAACTGCAAATAGGTTTGGGTACTTTTTGCAAGTCTAACAACTCTAATTTGTAGTAAAAAATTTCACTTTTTTCGTTATCTTCTTCATCTAGAAACAGCTCTCTACGTTTGACCAGTTTAATGCCCTGAATTTCTGAAAAATAGATAATACTGTGTGATTCCTCTCCGAATTCTTTGGTTTGGTAAAACGCCAGCCATGCCGGAGGCCAGCGCTTTTTGAGTCGCTTTTCAACCTGCTCTGCCGGGATGCGATACCAGTGTTGGGTGAGGGCGATCGCCATGTCCCGCTGATTATTCATGATGGCAACCAGCACTTCAACCTGCTGAGACATGACAGTTCTTGAGAATTGGTTCGTTTGTAAGAAATAGGCGTATTGGTTTGACACGACTAAAGTGGTGCAATAGCAAAGAATGCATTCACTGTGGGGTGGGCAGCTTGCCCAACCGATGTTCTGGGCAGGCAAGATGCCTGCCCCACAAAGCTAATGCAGTTCAGAGAGATTATGCCGCCTCAGCCCGATCGCCTTCCTCAATCATTCCCGATTCAACCGTAGGAGACAGCACCTCCAGGTCAGCAGGGGCGATCGCAGGCAGTTGTTTCCGACCCAGCAGCATGACTTCCAGGCAGGTGTTGATACCTGCGATCGCCTCGTTATACTCAGCGATCTTTTCCTTCAGATCGGCCTGCTGGCGCTGGTTGGCGCGGATTTTCTCCTCAGCTTCCCTATCCAGCATTTGGGCGAGGTAGGAGCGAGCCTGATCGTACTGCTGGAGGATGGCGTCTGCCTGGGCGGCAGCAGCAGGCAACAGGTGAGTGTTGAGCGTCTGGTTAATCGTCTGACGGAAGGTACGGAGGACGGTTTCCTTCACCTTCTGCTCAAAGTCGAGCTTCAGCAGTTGGCGGATTGCGGGTTCGGCTTCAACCATCGCCTGATAGTCGTAGCCCCGGCAGGCTTGCTGTAGCGTTTGCCGCAGTTGCCAGATGGAGGCCGTGCCTTCAGCGAAGAATTCAGGGCGCTCCCGGACGTAGCGATCGCACTCCGTTCTCGCCTCGTTTTCCAGCGCCAGGATGGCCTGTTCTTGCAGTGCCTTCAGCGATTTCTCAATGCCGCCGTCGTTGCCCAATAAACGATAGAGATCGCGGTAGTAGTCCTGCTGTTTGATGCGATCGCCCAACCGTTGAAAGAAATTCACCACGATGTCTCTAGAACTTTCCACCAGCACATCCTCCAAACCATTCGACAGATAGTAGAAGGCTTCGGCCAGAATGCCAGAGAGCGGGACGACGGAATTACGGCGGTGGCTGGCCTGGGCACGTTGGTGGACTTCCCCAACAGAGAAAGTGTTCAGCAGTTGATCCAGGGTGCTGACCATGCGGGCGCGAAGACGGTTGAAGTCGTTTTCAAAAGCAGCGTTGGTATTGCTGGCGACGGCTTCGTTGACCTCCCGCTCGATATCGTCCCGGAAGGCATCCCCCACTGCTTTCAGATCGCGGCTGAGCTGGCGCAACTCCTGTTCCTTAATCGCCTCCACGTCCTGAGGCTGGCTCTCAAGCTGCTGCCAGATTTCCAGGTAGATCTTGCGGAGGGCAACGCAGAGGGGATGCACGTCATCCGCCAGGGTGGCCAGCAGCAGGGGGCGTTTTTCCTGGGTGAGGTAGCGAGTAATCGCACTCCGAAAGGTATCGATTCCACTGTCCTGGATCAGCTGGTTGATCAGCGCACTGCCCTGACTCTGGAGAATGCGCACGTAGTTCTCATTGGGCGATTCGTAGCTGCGCACGTCGATGCGGAAGCGATCGGCGGGTAGCTTGCCGGAGTTGGCGCAGTAGCGGTTGAATTCGCTGACGAACTGCGGCGTTTCTTCCCGTCCGTCCAGCGTTCTGGCCTGAGTTGAGAACAGGGAATCGAGACCGTAGCGATTGCCTTCCCCAGAACTGCGAATCTGACTGCCGTAGAACCCTAGCAGGGCGCTGGTGCGGAAGATCCGATCGCTGTCCCGGAACTGCTCCTGGATCAGGCTGTCTAAGCGCTGCCGCAGTTGGGTGTTGTACCAGGTCTCATCGACGCGGTTGAAGACGTAGAAGACGCGATCGCGTACGCCGGGGTTGTCGCGGGTCTTCTCCAGCAGATCGGTTTCTTCGCTGGTCATGTCACCAGCGGAAGCAGGTTTGAGGACACAGACGACCGCAGAGGTGTCAGGATTTTCAATCTTGCGGTAGGTCAGGTCGGCGTCTTTCTTCACGGGGGCGTCGATTCCCGGAGTGTCCACCAACACGTTGCCGTCCTTCAGGAGTTCGTGGTGGCAGTAGTATTCCACCCGCTTCAGGACAGCGCTGTTGGCTCCCCGACGGGCATAGCTGGCGGCTTCCTGGAGCGTTGAGAAATGGAACTGCTCCATTGAAAACGTGTTGTTGTGCATGGTGTGAATTCGTTCCCGGTTGGTGACGAATCCCTCCAGCAGGTAGTTCAACGCACTGGCCTGCTTCGCTCGCTCTGATTTGCTCTCGCCGCCCTCCATCTGAATAATGTTGCGGCAGGTTTGTTGCAGTTGGGCGATCGCCTCCGGTTGGTTGATATTGGGTGACACCAGTTGCAGCCGTTGGCACAGGGCGTGGGCCTGCTCGCGAATCTCGGCCTCGCTCATGAAGGTCAGCACAACCCGTTCCCGGTCGGGTTCTGCGTAGGCAATTTTGCATTCGGTTCCAGTCGCGTGTCCCTCGGCGCTATAGAGTAGTTCTCGCTCCAGCAGCGCATTGATCAGCATGGATTTTCCAGCGCTAAATGCACCCGCAAACACAATCTCAAACGTGGGCGCGATCGCCTTTCGCAATGACGACTGAATCGCGGTGGTGTCGTAGTGCGATCGCAAGCTCGCCTCCTGCTGGAGCAGTTTCAGCAAACTATCAACCTGAAGCTGTAGGTTCTGACACTGAGGTAAGTGTTGCGTCATGGTGAGGAATACCCCGTAGGGGTCTAAAGGATGAGGGGAAATACTGGATTCAGGGTGCCCATTTCGCAACAAAATTTGCCCCGGCAGGAGCGGATTTCCGTACTGGATGAGGGGGGCGATCGGGTATCAATTCGTCCTATGTAGGAGCACCAGTGCAGGCATTGTTTGCAGTGGAGTGATTCCCAATTATTTGGAGAAAAGCCCTTCCGAAGGAGAAATATTTGGAAACTTTCTGTAGAATAAGCTGCTGGCCGCTCCAGCCAATGATTCGGACTGTTGCAAACTACTACGGTAGAATATTGGGTTCGCCCCCCTTGATAGGGACAAATGCCAACGGTAGAATAAGGATTCAAGTCTTTGTCCCAAAGACCGCCCAAACTATCATGTCAGCATAAGAGAGGCAACTAAGTTTAATCTTGCCTTAAGGGTTGTAATCGCTGCTGTTGGCGATAAGTTAAGCTATTTATAAAGCTGTCTTAGAACATCTACCCGAATACTCCTCCTTGCTATAGAGGTTGAATATGGCCGCTTTTGAACACAAACCGAAACAAAACCCCCAAGTTTTTGTAAGCTACGCAAGTACAGATAGTGCCGCTGCAAAGGCGATTGTAGAAGGGTTGCGTTCGCGGGATCTGAACGTATGGGTAGATGCTGATGAACTTCGTCCAGGGTCTCACTGGGCTGAATCTATTCGCACTGCTATATCGGCAAGCGCTTATTTTCTACTTCTACTGTCTAAACATTCAGTGCAGTCTTTCTGGATGGCTCACGAAGTTGAAGCTGTACTAAAGGAACTCCAAAGCCGAGATGTTACCTTCCTGCCCGTGCTTCTAGAAGACTGTGATATTCCGTCATTTCTCGCCATATATCAATGTTTTGACATGAGAAGCGGAATTGAGGAGAACTTGGAGAACCTCGCCGAGGCTTTGAGATTTACCCCAAAAATTGATTTTGAAAAGCTGTCTCCACAAGGTTTTGAGCAATTAGTTGTGGATCTTCTTAAAAAACTTGGCTTTATTAATTTACAGCCGGAAATACAACAAAATGACTCAGGCTTTGATGCTGTTGTTGAGTTTCGTCAAAAAGATCCATTCGGTGCTGAAACACGCGAGGTTTATGTTGTCGAAACAAAGCTTTATCGTCATTCTCGTGCAGATTTACAAACACTGAGACAATTGGCTGGTTATGCTAAAAGTAATCCGAGAATCAACAAAGCACTTCTTGTCACAAATGGGAATCTTACATCTGTTGCTCTTGATTGGGTGAACGATGCTCCAAAGGCCACGGGGATCCCAATTCGGGTTATTGATGGAACAGAGTTAAAAAGGCTTCTCTTACAAAACACTGATCTGGTTTCTAAATACTTTCCTCCCAGCTTGAGCAACGCTTCATGAGCCGAGTTACTGATTTAGTTGGTCAGCTTGACATCTGTCCTGCTGGAGAAAGGGGATGGCAAGATTTTGAGAACCTTTGTACAGAAATCCTGGAATTCTTATTTGTTCCGCCATTGGTCAGACCGATTATACAGCCTCGAACATACTCTGGTACGAATCGACGTGATGCTGTCTTCCCTAATCGTAATTTTGATGAGAAGCATGGTTGGGGTTTACTGCTTCGGGAATTAGAAGCAAGGATGATACTATTTGAGTTCAAAAACTACGGGGTAACAGATATCGGGCATGAAGAGGTAATCCAAACTGATAATTACCTTACTGAACCTATGGGGAGGCTTGCAATTATGGTATGTAGCAAGCTTCCTGACAGTGGTGCTCATATTCAACGAAATACTGTATATAGTCGGCGTAAAAAGGTTATCCTTTTTATGACTAAAGAGCATCTCAAGGAAATGCTTTTTATCAAGGAACGGGGTGAAGACCCATGTGATCTGATAGTTGATCTCGTTGAAAGGTTTTACTTGCAGCATGAATAGACAAACTTGTCTAACGCTTCCTTCAGAGCAAATTATCAGAAAGTTGATAAGGCTGCATTTTCCTGGGATACAGCGGAGCCTTTAAAAACTCAAGAGAATATTGCGGCCTAAGTAAGTGGGCGTGGAAAAAGTCGAAACCCAAAAAGCTGTTCCGCCCGCTGCGCGGGCGGAACAGCTTTTTGGGTTTCAAG
>JBIKWV010000729.1:0-3533 GCA_044356135.1 Elainellaceae cyanobacterium | reverse complement strand
CGCGGCGAAGCCGCGCCTCTCTCAAAAACAATTACAGGTTAATTTTTTCACGAGCCTTAGCTCGAGTTTCTATAGAATTTCTTCTATTGAGAAGGTCTTGCCCAATGTAAAACGAGTGTGGGAAAATCATAAACGCCAAATACGGCGTTCCAATCAAGTTTTAGGTATTTTGAATTTCCAAAAGAAGAGCTGTGTTCCTTCATCCTTAGGAGTTAACTGATGCAATTTCCATTTCTCAAACGCTTAAACTTCAGGCATTGGCAGACAAAGTTGGCGGCGTTCGTTGCTTCGCTGCTAGTATTTGCGATCGCCATTCCTCTGTTGCCCCATGTCTCTGCCAGTGCCCAGTCCACGGGGGCCAAATTTGTTCCTGCTGCCTGGGTCGCTCAGCACGCGGGCGATCGCAACCTGCGGATTCTGGACGTTCGCATTAATCCCTTCGACTACTTCACCGCCCATATTCCCAACGCGGTTCACATTCCTGATAACTCCTTCCGGGGGCCCAACGGTATACTGCCTGTGCAATACTGGCAACCTGCAAAACTCCAGGAACTCTTCAGGGCGACGGGAATTAACAACAATAGCAAAGTACTGGTTTATTCTGATGGTCGTGATGTGCTGGGTGCATCGATGGTCGCTTACCTGCTGGAGCGGAGCGGTTTGACCGATGTGTCGATTCTGGATGGCGGGTTTACGGGCTACAAAGCAGCGCAACTGCCTGTGACCAAGGAGTTTCCTCGCTACACGGTCGGTAACTTTACCGCACGGGACAACCCTGCGGTTCGAGTGACTCTCAACGAGGTGAAGCAGTCCATTCGTAAACCGGGTATCACTTTTATTGATCCCCGGCCCGCTAACCTGTTTTCTGGTCAGGAAAACATCTGGGTGCGCAATGGTCATATTCCCGGTGCCAAAAATATTCCCTGGCCCACTTTCACTGCTGGCGAAACCAACTTTCACCAGCTCAAATCACTGGATGAAATCCGTCAACTGCTGGCCCAGCGAAATGTCCGTCCGTCTGACAATATCATCGTGACGTGCAGTACTGGACGGGAAGCAACCCTGCAATACCTGGTGCTCAAGCATCTGCTGGGTTACCCAAATGTGCGCGTTTACGAAGGTTCCTGGACGGAGTATTCGTCTCAGCCTGACCTGCCTGTTGAAACGGGGGCTGGAGCATAGTCCTATTACCTCGGCCATATTTTTGAAGGCAAAAATTAAATAGAATGCTTTGTGTGGCATGCTTCGTGCGCTACACAAAGCATTCTATTTAACTGCCGAAAAACAGGCGTTGCTTAATTCAGGGATGAATTTTTGTAGGGTGCTGCGCTTAGCGCGGCTCTCTACAAAAATTCATCCTCTCAATCAGTAATGCCAAAAATGCTGTAAGTCCAATTCTCGAGTTCATTGAAAGAAATGAA
This sequence comes from Elainellaceae cyanobacterium, assembly GCA_044356135.1. Classification (GTDB taxonomy): domain Bacteria; phylum Cyanobacteriota; class Cyanobacteriia; order Elainellales; family Elainellaceae; genus CAZVXA01. Next base: position 2,112 of record JBIKWV010000729.1, on the reverse strand, counting down.
AAAAGCGATCGCCCTTCTCCTGCTGTTTCTCTGTTTGCTCTTTGGTTCCGATAACCTGATTCAGACTGCCTCAGCGACTGCCGCTACAGACCCCTCCTCTTCAGTTCTGATTGCAAGCTGTGGGCCTACTACGCCTCCCTCTCCGCGTCCCAGTCCTTCCCCTTCTCCGTCACCCTCACCCACTCCAAAACCATCCCCAACCCGTTCGCCGCGATCCATGGTTTAGTCACATGAGTAGTATCGACGTTTCTCTTCCGCAGCGACTACAGCCCCATCCTCAGAAGCTAGTCGTTCTTGTTCTCGTTGGTGTGTTTGTGGCGGGAGCGATCGCCCTCAATCTGTTTGGGTGGCGACAGAGCTTGCTGTTTCTCATTGGTGGGCTATTTGGCATTACTTTATACCATGCCAGTTTTGGCTTTGCATCTTCCTATCGCAAACTATTTGTTCACCGGGAAGTCAACGGCATTCTGGCACAGCTACTGATGTTGTCGGTGGCAACCGTATTGTTCCTGCCATTTCTGGTGAGTGGCACTTTTCTGGGACAGGAGATTCGCGGAGCCACTGCACCTGTTGCCGTTCAGGGCGCAATCGGCGCGTTTCTATTTGGGATTGGAATGCAACTGGGGAGCGGTTGTGCCTGTGGTACGCTCTACACGATTGGTGGCGGCAGCAGTATGATGCTCCTGACGCTGCTGACCTTCAGCCTGGGTTCCTTCTGGGCAAGCCTGACTGGAAACCTGTGGGCAGCCCTTCCCAAAAGTGAACCCATTTCGCTGGTACAATCCTTGGGCTGGGGAGGTGGATTGCTACAACTGGCGATTCTGGGTGTGCTCGCGCTCGTCCTCCGGCGCTGGAAAAGCCAGGGTCAGCCCTTTTCTGTTTCTATCAGGTTTACCCCCTCCACCTTTCTCTATGGCCCCTGGTCACTGGTGCTGGGGGCGATCGCCCTGGCGGTTCTGAACTGGCTGACGCTGCTGCTGGCGGGTCGCCCGTGGGGAGTGACCTGGGGGTTCACCCTGTGGGCGGCAAAGGTGGCTCAGGTTTTTGGGTGGAATCCTGCGACCAGTGAGTTTTGGAGTCAGGGCGCGGCGGCAGAGGCGCTCAGCAGCAGCGTTTTTGCAGATATCACCTCCGTTATGAACTTCGGGGTGGTGCTGGGTGCCGCCCTTGCCGCAGCCCTGGCAGGACGGTTAGCGGTAAAACAGCCTCCCTCAAGACTCGCGGTGGCAGCAGCCCTGGTGGGTGGGATCATGATGGGCTATGGTGCACGCATGGCCTTTGGTTGTAATGTTGGAGCCTACTTTGGGGGTATTGCTTCTACCAGTCTCCACGGCTGGTTGTGGATTGTCTTCGCGCTGCTGGGTACTGGCATTGGTGTGAAACTGCGATCGCGTTTCCAACTTCCCCAATAGGTTGTGCCAAAAGATCGCTTGCTATAGCCGTGCTCATGGGTATGAAAGGGGTGCAGGGGGCACTTCCCCGCGTCTAAAGCGGCGGCTCTACTGGCAACTCAGTGAGCTTGCCTCGCAAAAAAAACACTGGTGGTTGGAGTTATGCCCGGAACAGTGGACACGAAGATGAGCAAAGATTTTCCACCGCCCAAAGTTGCACCTGAAGAGGTGGTACGGGCAGCACTTCAGGCGGTTATGGATGACGTAGAAGACGTCTATCCAGGCGCACAAGCACAGGAGATGCAAGCCCAGTTACCGAAGGGGAGAGTTTGAGAGGGGATGCAATGCCCCTGGCTTCAGACATTGGGATGTAGCATCCCCTCTCAAGTCCGTTGGAGCGGTGAGCGGAAACGGACAACTACCTATCGGACTCAACCGAAATCTCTGCATACATTTGTACTCTTTTTGTGGCAAAATGACCTCATAAGATGTGAGTCTTGCCGCTCATGATCGTTCTGGAAACTAAGCTCAGAGGTAATCCTGCTCAGTTTGCGCTGATTGATGATGCGATTAGAACCGCTCAGTTCATTCGCAACAAATGTCTGCGCTACTGGATGGATAACAAAGGAGTGGATCAATCCGACCTCTCCAGACTCTGTGCTGTACTGGCAAAGGAATTTGAATGGGCAGGCAAGCTGAACTCGATGGCAAGACAGGCCAG
>JBIKWV010000728.1:0-3534 GCA_044356135.1 Elainellaceae cyanobacterium | reverse complement strand
ATCACAGGAGGGAGAGAAGACGGGGATAGTGGTTTCCACCCATCCACCCTCCTACCCATCCACCCTCCTACCCATCCTGCTATACACTCATAGTGGCTTCGCTCCCTGAATCATCGTCCTCTACCTGCATCGACCTCCTATGGAAACATTGACTTCCATTGGCAGCTATGCCCCTGACTTTGAGCTTCCCGGTACCGATGGTGCCGTTCACCACCTGCGGCAGTATTTGCAGCGGTTCAAGGCAGTAGGGGTGGTTTTCATGTGTAACCACTGCCCTTATGTTCAGCTTTATCTGGAGCGGCTGAAGCAGCTTCAGGACGAATTTGTGCCGTTGGGGGTGACGCTGGTGGGGATTAACCCCAACGACGATCGCCAGTACCCGGAAGACAGTTTCGAGAACATGAAAGCCTTTGTCGCTCAGCATCAACTGAACTTCCCCTATCTGCGAGACGTAACGCAGGATGTGGCGACCAGTTTTGGGGCATCGCGGACGCCGGAGGCATTTTTGCTCGACCAGACGGGGATTATCCGGTATGGTGGGGCGATCGATGATAATCCCCAGGATCCAACATCCGTTCAGCAGTCGTATTTCAGGGAGGCGATCGCCCAACTCCTGGCCAGTCATCCGGTGACGCTGGTCAGCACATCCGCGATCGGTTGTTCCCTGAAATGGAGAGAATAGGGGTGAAGGATATAGGGTGGAGATATCTCCAACCACTCAAGGGACGGTTACCCCTTCGGGGACATGCGACGCATCTGTACAACGCCTAAAGTGGCCGCGCCAACTGCATCAGCTAGATGCGGTTCGGGAATTGGGCTGATGCTTCGCAACGGTTCTACTGCTATCTTGAGTGGGAAATCTTTCAGTTCAGAGAATTGTCACATATATGGGAAGTACGTACAAGCGCGTTTTGCTTAAGCTGAGCGGTGAGGCCCTGATGGGTGAGATGGACTACGGCATCAACCCCGATGTCGTGGACTATATCTGCGAGGAGATTGCAGACACGGTGCAGATGGGCGTGGAAGTGGCCGTTGTGGTTGGTGGCGGAAATATCTTCCGGGGAATCAAAGGGGCAGCGGCGGGGATGGATCGGGCGACAGCAGACTACATCGGCATGATCGCCACCGTGATGAATGCCATGACGCTGCAAGATTCTCTGGAACGCAAAGGCATTCAAACCCGTGTACAAACGGCAATCGAGATGCAGGAAGTGGCAGAACCATATATCCGTCGTCGGGCGATCCGTCACCTGGAGAAGGGGCGGGTCGTTATTTTTGGAGCGGGTTCCGGGAATCCTTTCTTCACCACCGACACGACTGCTGCGCTGAGAGCTGCTGAGATCAATGCCGAGGTGGTGTTCAAGGCGACGAAGGTGGATGGCATTTACGATTCAGATCCGCGCAAGAATCCTGACGCAAAACGTTATCAAAGCCTTACCTATGGGCATGTTCTAGAGAAAGACCTCCGGGTGATGGATGGAACAGCGATCGCCCTGTGCAAAGATAACAATATCCCCATTATGGTGTTTGACCTTTCTGTTAAAGGAAACATCCACCGCGCCCTGATGGGAGAACCAATCGGAACACTTGTGGGAGGTTCGTGTGAAATTAGCTGAAGTCGAAGGTCACATGCAGAAGACCATTGAGTCCACTCAACGGTCATTCAACACCATTCGTACCGGACGCGCCAATGCGGCCATTCTGGATCGGGTGATGGTGGACTACTACGGCTCCCCAACGCCACTCAAGTCCCTGGCGGGGATCAGCACTCCCGATTCCACCACTATCCTGATCCAGCCCTATGATCGCAGCAGCCTGAATATTGTTGAGAAGGCGATCCAGATGTCGGATATCGGCCTCACCCCCAACAACGACGGCTCGGTGATTCGCCTCAACATTCCCCAACTAACGAGCGATCGCCGCAAAGAGCTGGTGAAAATCGCTTCCAAGTATGCGGAAGAAGGCAAAGTAGCACTGCGCAATATCCGACGGGATGCCGTTGATTCCGTTCGTAAGCAGGAAAAGAACGGCGAACTGCCCGAAGACCAGGCGAAAGACTTGCAGGACAACATCCAGAAGCTGACGGACAAGTACGTCTCGAAGCTGGATGCTCTGCTGAAGGAGAAAGAGGCCGACATCACGACGGTGTGATCGCTGTGGCGATCGCCCCACCATCCGGTGATTCACACGCCAAAGGAACATTCACCCATGAATACCCAACCCCCCCAACGACCCGATCCTGATGCTCCAGACTCCACCCGCCCCACTGCAGGACAGTGGGCGAGTCGGCTCATCCCCGCATTTCTGGTGGGACTGGTCGGGGGTGGTTTGACGTACATGGGGATGCAATGGCTGACGAATTCCAGCCAACCGCTGTCCTCCGCCAATGCCACCCAGGGACAGCCCCAGGGGGTGCCCTCCGTTCCCCTACCGGGAACCCAGCCGCCAGATCGGGCGCAGACTGCAACTTCTTCCACAGGGGAAGCTCAGTCTCCACAGGCCACTGCTCCGGTGCAAACTGCTCCAACTGAGACGGCAACCAGCCCGGTGACGGCTCAGGGGCAACCTGATCAAACTGGAACTGCTCCCGGTAGCTCCGTCACATCTCAGGGACAAACAGCACCGTCTGTTACCAATCCTCCCGCCGCGACTGCTGCTGCACAGGATTCCGCAGCAGGTCAGGCTGTGCCAGGGGCGATCGGGCTGAATGCGCCTGGCGCAAATCCAAATTCCGCTCAGGGCCAGTCTTCTCCTCAGCAAAATGTGGCTCAGGCGCAGCAGCCCGGAGGTGAGACGACGCCACCGCAGGCCAGCCCGTCACCGACCGAGGGGACTGTTCAACCTGGGAGTCAACCCACTGCAACACAGCAGCCGATCGCGCCGACTGCGGCTCCGACTGCACTCTGGTGAGGATGAGCAGATTGTGAGCGATCGCTTCTACCCCGGTATGCCAAGCCAATGGGTTGGTCGGCCTGAGACTGAGAGCAATCGCTGGCTATACTGAACAAAAGATTCGTTGCGTCACCTATGCACTTCACCATCACTAGAGAAGGAATTGACCTGCCTCCGGGTGGGGAAGTGGTGCTGCGTCATCAGACCTGGGCGGATTACGAGGAACTGCTGGAGAGCCGTCAGGATAAGGCAGCGGTCAAGGTTTATTTCAATGCGGAGACTCAGGAAATTCGCCTCATGGTCCCCCTACCGGAACACGGCAACCGATCGGATAGCCTCAGTGATTTTGTCAAGCTACTGTTGAGGTATCAGGGGAGGGACTGGCACAGCTTTGATCCACTGACGCTCAAACGCTGGAAGCAAAGTGGAGTGGAGCCAGACTCGTGTTTCTATATCCAGAATCGAGCAGCAGTGATTGGCAAGAAAAAAATTGACCTTGCCATTGATCCACCTCCTGATCTGGCGTTAGAAGTGGATCAAACTTCTTCAACGAATCCACAGGACTATCGAGCAATCGCCATCCCCGAACTCTGGATCCACCGCAGCCACTCCCTTTTGATTTACCTGTTCGACGGTCAGAAC
>JBIKWV010000038.1:0-12326 GCA_044356135.1 Elainellaceae cyanobacterium | reverse complement strand
GCCTAATATCAGTAGCGAATGCGAGGATCGACCCAGGCGTTGAGGATATCGATCAGAATGGAGGCGATCGCTACAATCGCCCCAAAAAATACCATGACTCCCTGCACGACCGGGTAATCGCGATAGGTAATTGCCTCGTACAGTCGATTCGCCAGTCCCGGCCAGGAGAAGGTGACTTCCGTCAAAACCGCACCCCCCAGGAGAGAGGCGATCGTCAGACCCAGAACGGTGATCACAGGAATCAGGGCATTCTTCAGCGCGTGGGAGAAGACAATCCTGGGTTCGGGAATCCCTCGGGCGCGGGCGGCTTCAACGTAATCGGAGCGGAGCGTCTGCTTCAGGTTAATTCGGACAATTCGCTCAAAGATGCCGCTGAGGAGAATGCCCAATGTCAGGCTGGGCAGCGCCAGGTAGTAGAGGGCGGTGAAGAAAGCGGAGAAATCGCCCTGGAGCAGACTGTCTACCACGTAGAGTCCGGTCCATCCCTGGGGTGGCGTCTGCCGCAGCGGAAACCGGGTGCCAATGGGAAACCAGCGCAACTGTACCGCAAACAGCAGTTGCAGCAGCATGCCAAACCAATACATCGGCACCGCGTAGGTGATGATACCAAACAGACGGCCTCCAGCATCCAGTGGCGTGTTGGGTTTTGAGGCGGCGATCGCCCCAATCGTCACCCCCACCACCACCGACACCAGCATACTGAACACCGTCAGCTCCACCGTTGCCGGGAAATGCTGGTTGATAATCTCCCAAACCGTCTGTCCCTGACTGGTGAGGGAGGTTCCCAGGTCAAACCGCAGCAGATCGCCCAGATAGCGCAGGTATTGGATCCACAGCGGCTGATCCAACCCTAGCTGCTGGCGCAGGGCGGCTTTTGCCTCCTCTGGTGCCCGTTCTCCCAACACCACATCGACGGGATCACCGGGGGTCGCCCGCAGCAGCAGAAAAACGACCGTGGTGATCGTCCACAGCATCAGTGGGGCCAGCATCAGCCGGGAGAGAACGTAGTACTGGAGTGCTCTGGAGCGTGAGGACATACGGTTTACTTCTTACTGATCTGCCACAGGAGAAACTGCTGGGTTGGCTGGATCGCCACATTCTGAAGATTCCCCTGGGCAAACACATAGTCCTTGTTCTGCCACAGCGGAATAAACGGCGTGTCTTTGGCCATCAGCGTTTGTAGTTCCTTCACCTCGGCCTTGCGGGCGGTTGCATCCTGGTTGGCCCGCTGCTGTTTCACCAGTTGGTTGGCGCGATCGCTGTAGTAGAATGTGCCATCCTCTTTGGTTGACCCCTCTTCACAGAGCTTCTGCGCAGACACTTTGTCACAGCTCATAAACGGCTGCACAAAGTTGTCTACGTCGTAGAAGTCGGGATACCAGTTTTGCAGCACCGAGGGATAAATCCCTTCGGACATCTTCTCAAATAGGGTCGCCCCCTCCACGTTCTGCACGTCCACCTTGACCAGGCCGGCCATGTTCTTCTCGATCGCCTCTTTCATCGTATTTGCCACCAGACTGCGAGTGGTAGAGGCCGAGGGATACCAGACCTCCAGCGTGAACGGCTTCGCTGTCGAGAACCCGGCTTCCGTCAGCAGTTGCTTCGCCTTCTCGTAGTTGGCATCCCCAAACGCCTCCTGGAACACGGGCTGATACACATCCTTGAAGCTGAGGGGAATCATGCTGTACAGTGGCTCCGCCTGCCCCTGAAACACCCGCTGATTCAGCAGATTGCGATCGATCATGCTGGCCACGGCCTGCCGCACCCGCAGGTCGTCAAATGGTTTGATCTTCTGGTTCAGCGTCATGTAGTTGATCACATTGGTGCCCGCCGTGATCACCTGCCAACCGCCGCTGCCCGCTTCTCGCTCCAGGCTGGCGATCTGGTCGGGATCCAGCGTCTGGTAGGCTACGTCCAGGCCACCCGTGCGGAAGGTGTTGTAGAGGTTCGCGGGGCTGGTAATCAGCTGGATGTCAATCCCCTCGTTGGCGGGCTTTTCGCCCCAATAGTCGGGGTTGGGGTCGAGCTTGATGGTGTCGGTGCTGAAGGATGCCAGCTTATAGGGGCCTGTGCCGATAAAGGAATCGGGCTTGAACTTGCCCGCCCCCAGCTCATAAGCTCCCGGCGAAACGGGGGTGACTCCTGAGAAAGTGAGTAGCGAGGTGAAGGCGGCAAAGGGAGTTTTGAGTTTAATCGTCAGTTCGTTGGGGCCAGTGGCCTGCACGGAGTCGATCTTTTCCGAGAGCAGGTAGGTGGGACGACCCGCATTTTCAATGAAGCGCTTGATTGAAAACTCCATTGCCTTTGCATCAAAGGCAGTCCCGTCGTGGAACTTGACGCCCTGCCGCAGGGGAATCGTGTAGGTCAGACCATCGGGGCTGATTTTGGGCAGTTCGGTCGCCAGTTGGGGCACCAGTTCGGTGGTTCCAGGCTTGTAGGTGTAGAGGCGATCGCCCATGTTCTGCAACAGAATCAGCGGAAAGATCTCGTAGGCATCCGCCGGATCCAGCGTCCGCGCCTTCAGGGTAGTGCCCATTGAGACACGTCCATTGCTGGCGGGGGTGGCCGCTCCGGTGGTCGCCGTGTCACTCGTCTGAGGTCTAGCGCAGCCGACCACCAGTGCGATGCAGAGGCTGAATAGCCCAAAAAACTTGAGAAAATTCCGTCGATGGCGGGAGAAGCGGAGCCTACTCATAAACACCTGTGGGGCACTAGGATGCAACTTGGGGATTATATAGCAATTCTGGACGGTTTGAGAGACAGAAAGGTTGCATGGGGCACTTCTCGTGCCAGTCAGGTATAGGGTATGAGGGTTTTGCGGGTTAATAAAGTTTCAGTTTGAGTCTGGTGCGGCCTAGCCGCGCCAGACTCAAACTGAAACTTTCCAGCGCTTTACAAGCCCCTCATCTGATGCCGACCATCTCCTCCTCAATCAACCTCCCCAACCCCCGCTACCACAAAGGCGATCGCTCCCTTCCACTGCACTGTCTGATTGCTCAGCGTTCGTTGAACCAGCGTTTGCACCGTCGAAATTTCTGTGGCGGTCAGATATTTGCTCAGGTGTTGGCTGTAGCTGAGGCGAGATAATGTGCGGGAGGCAGAGTGCTCCGGGTTGAACCAGCGATCGATCACCTCAGGCGTAATCCGCAGTCCCGTCTGTGTCTGCTCCAGATGAATATTGGGACTGAGTCCAGCCTGCACAAAAATATTCTCCAAATCAGCCTCGCTCCAATTCACCCAGATATCCTCTCTATTCTGATAAATCTGTTCCTCAGCCTTCACCCATTTCTGATAGAGCTTTGGTTTCAGGCTATTCGCATCAATCAACTCGTAAATTCTCTGGGTATGACGGGGGAGCGTTTCCGCCAGCACGATCGCCCCTCCAGAATGCAGCAGCGGCAACAGGGCGGCGATCGCCCCCTGTTTATCGGATTCGGCTATCAGGGCGTTGCGTCCGATGATGCGATCGCACTTCACAGCAGGTAATTTTTCTGCCAGATCTAACAACGACGACTCTACGATGACGGGACGGGTCAGTTCTGCCAGGGCAGCAGACTGTTCTCGCAGGGCAGTGGCGTCGGTGGAACTGTGAACACAGGCATAAACGCCCCCTTCGGGAACCCGACGGACAGCTTCCCAGGTCAGGAGACCGCTTCCGGCGTTGAGATCCAGGATGACGTGGTGGCGCTGCGGTGGGGCGAGGGAGAAGAGGCGATCGCGCACCTCCCCTAAGCGCTCCCCCGCCTGACTCAACGTGCGCTGAAGCCAGCGATCCTGTGCCCAGTTGGTGGGGCTAAAGGTGAGAATTTCCGGTGGTGCTGCGCCAATACCCTCAACCATTGCAGCGAGCTGTGCCTCCCGCCGACGGGCCACCTGCTGCTGAATCGTGGCCTCATAGCCTACCGACGACGGCTGGTAAAATACCTGTCCCTGCAAACTGCTGGGGAGATATTGTTGCTCCACCCAGTGTTCCCGGTAGGAGTGGGGGTAGAGATAGCCGCTACCGTGGCCGAAACCCTCCTTATCGCGGTTGGCGTCCCGCAGGTGGTTGGGCACCTCTGCTTCCCGTTCCCGCTCTACCGCTGACAGCGCATCGAAGAATCCCATGACGCTGTTGGATTTGGGGCAGGTGGCCAGGTAGAGAGCTGCCTGTGCCAGGGGATAGCGCCCCTCTGGCATTCCCACGCGGTCGAATGCCTGGGCGCAGGAATTCACCACTACAACTGCATTGGGGTCAGCCTGTCCCACGTCCTCTCCTGCCAGGATCAGCATTCGGCGGAAGATAAAGCGCGGGTCTTCTCCGGCGTAGACCATCCGCGCCAGCCAGTACATGGCTGCATCGGGGTCGGAACCCCGCAGGCTTTTGATAAAGGCGCTGATGGTGTCGAAGTGGGCATCCCCTTCTTTGTCATAGAGAACGGCTCGCTGCTGGATTGATTCCTCTGCAACATCTAACGTAATGTGAATGATTCCGTTAACGTCTGGAGGAGTCGTTTCAACGGCTAACTCTAATGCGTTGAGTAATGCTCGTGCATCGCCGTTGGCGACGTTGACGAGATGTTCTCGTGCATCCTGATCGACGTGAATATTGAGCTTGCCGTAGCCGCGATTAGCGCTTTGTGCAACTCCGAAGGAACAGCCATCCTGCACTGCCTGATCCAGCACCTTTTCCAGGTCTGCCGCCTCCAGGGGTTTGAGCTGAAAGACGCGCGATCGACTGACCAGTGCTTTATTCACCTCAAAGTAAGGATTTTCCGTCGTTGCACCGATTAAAATCACGGTGCCATTCTCCACCCAGGGCAACAGCGCATCCTGCTGGGCCTTATTAAATCGGTGGACTTCATCCACAAACAAAATCGTGCGCCGACCGTGCATTCCTCGCTGTTCCTGAGCGGTGGCGATCGCATCTCGAATTTCCTTGACTCCCGACAGCACCGCATTGATCGAAATAAAGTGGGCGTGCGTTGTGTTGGCAATGATCTGCGCCAGGGTTGTTTTCCCCGTTCCCGGTGGCCCATAGAAAATCAGCGACGACAGTTGATCCGCCTGGATCGCCCGTCGCAATAGCCGCCCCGGACCAATGATGTGGTCCTGACCGATGAACTCATCCAGCGATCGCGGACGCATCCGGGCAGCAAGCGGTGCTTCTGCGTCGGTGAGCTGCTGGCGGTGCTGGTCAAAGAGCGACATGGAGTGTAAGTGTTTGTATATGTACGATTTTGCCAGGTCACGCCTCTACCAATCCAGGTAGTACAATTGAAAATTGCTTTTAACCTTTGATGCCTGCAATGCCAGCGAAAGAAGTGTTTCACGAGCTTGTGAGAACTGCCCTTGAAAATGAGGGATGGATGATCACTCATGATCCCTATCATATCGATTTAGGGTTTGTTGATTTCTATATCGATCTGGGTGCAGAGCGATTGATCGCATTGTGTTAATGAGGTACGGGGTGCAGGGGTTCCACCCCTGCGTGGGGGCACTCCCCCCACGCCCCTCTGTACCTCGTAGCGGTTAAAACCGCTGCATCTGTAGGTGTTTACGCTTGAATTGCCCCTAAAGCGATGAGAGTCATTCTCTGTGTCTCGGTTAAACCAATCGTTTCACTGATGTCCATTCCTTGATAGATCCCTTCCGAATGCAAGGATTTGACGCAGGATCCTGTCTGCAAATCCCATAACCGGGTGGTCTCATCCTGGCTACTGCTGACCAAAAGGTGTTCATCCTGGGGCGAAAACGCCACTGACCACACCCAACTGCCATGGCCCTCCAAGGTTTGCAAGCAGCGCCCAGAGCTTACTTCCCAAATTCGGATCGTGCGGTCTTCGCTGGCACTAGCCAAGAGCCGACCACTGGGACTAAACGCCACTGACCAAACAAAGCTGGTATGACCGCTGAGTGTTTGCAGGCATTGGCCGGTCTCCACCTCCCAAATCCGAATCGTCCGATCTCGGCTGCCACTCGCCAGTAAATGACCTTGGGGCGAAAAGGCCACCGACCAGACCCAACTGGTATGACCTTCAAAGGTAGCCGTGCATTGCCCCGTTAAAATATCCCAGAGTTTAATCGTGAGATCCTGGCTGGCACTGGCTAAGGTATGAGTGCTTCGGCTAAAATCCACGGACCAAACGGCTTGCTGATGACCCAATAACGTTCGCAAACAATGACCGGAGAGAGGATCCCAAAGCCGAATTGTTTGATCGGCGCTACCACTGGCCAAGAATTGTCCATCGCGACTGAAAGCTACCGCCAATACAGAGTGAGTATGCCCCCGTAAAACCCGATGGCAAAGACCTGTTCCCAAATCCCAGAGACGAATCGTTTGATCTTGGCTACCACTGGCAAGCTGGTGAATATGATGACGACCAGGGCAGGAACGGGGTGGCACCGCCACCGACCAGATCCAATCGGTATGACCCTGAAAGACCTTGAGGCATTGGCCTGTGATCGGATCCCAGAGCTTCACCTGCCGATCTTGACTACCCGTGACCAAAAGCGGTGATGGATCCGAGCCAGCCAGGATAAAGGCAGAGGAGATCACGCCATTATGATACGCCTGCAATGTTTGGGAACAGCGTCCTGTTAGCACATCCCAGACTTTTACCGATTGGGGGCTACCACTGGCCATGAGCAATTCTGATTGCTGGGATGCATTCCCAAAGGCGACGGAATAGACTTCATTGTGGTGTCCCTTTAGCGTTCGTACACACTCTCCCGTCATCGGATCCCAGACTTTTACGCTTTGATCCTGACTACCACTCACCAACCATTCCCCTTGGGGTGCAAATGCCACACACCAGACGACATCCCGATGTCCGTTCAACAACCGTTGCAACGTGCCGGAATGAACATTCCAAAGCCGGACGGTTTGATCCTCACTGCTGCTGGCGAGGGTGGCGCTGTCGGGACTAAAGCTGAGGGAGAGTACCGCGTCAGCGTGACCCTTCAGGGTATTGAGGCAGCGTCCGCTGATCGGATCCCATAGGTTAATTGAGTGATCTTGACTACCGCTGGCTAACCACCGACCATCCGGGCTAAACGCCACCGACCACACCCAATTGCTATGCCCTGTCAAGGTTTTGAGGCAATAACCTGTGCTGAGATCCCACAGTTTGAGCGTGTGATCCTGGCTGCCACTGGCTAACCCATGACCATCTGGGCTAAACGCTACTGCTCGCACCGTATCGGTATGCCCTTTGAGGATTCGTAAACACACCCAGGCGTGGAGATCCCAAATGCGAACCGTTTGATCCGCTCCCCCGCTGGCCAACCAACGACTGTCTGGACTAAACGCCATCGACCAAACCCAGCCCACGTGACCTCGCAAGGTAAAAATGGGTTGACTCTCCCCCATCCGCCAAAGGCGGATCTCTCCCTCAAAGTCGCTGGTTGCCAGCCAATTCCCATCCGGGCTGATCGCCACTGCTACAAAATGATTCAGACTCTCGGAAAAAACAGAACGAGACAGATCCGCCCCTCTGAAGTTGACCTGTTGCAGTGGGATCCCCCGCAGATCCGCTTGCCAAATGGTCAGATGGGAAAAATCATAGCCTGCCAAATTGATGTGCAAATGTCGTAATAAATTGATCAAATTGCCGCCCCCATAATGAGGTTGCAAACAGAAGCGTTTCCGCAGCGTTAACAATACCTGATTCAGTGTCTCTGCCAATTCAGACAAAGATCCCCAATGGCTCAGCAAAAATTGCGTTACCGGATCCAAAATCAGCCGAATTTGGGCTTCCCGCACATAGTCTTTGGCCTGAGCTTGCACCAGGGCATACCGGGCAAAAAGATCAAGGTTGCCTGTGGTCAATTCACCCCGCATAGATTGAACCAAGTGCGTGATCATCGACTCCATCAATACAGGCTGAAGCGTAAATTGACCGTTGCTGCCCACCGGATCGATCAATGCCCGTCGTCGGAGAGACTGCAAGCCCTCAACCAATTGTTCTCTGGAGGTAGGGGATAGAATATCCTCGTGTAAATCCAGAATGTCAGCAGGATCCCGACGAATTGCCAACCAGGTCATGATCTCGATTTCTACTACAGACAGTCGTTGCACCTGCTCCTGCAAAAATTCATGGATATCGGCCAAGGCCAGGATATTAGGCTGAGCATAGTGCAAAAAGTTGGAGATACTGCCGCCAAACACATCTTGAATCGTGAGGGATAAAATCTTGAGTACGAGTGGATTTCCAGCATAGGTGGTGACCAACGTTGCCCAATCCTGATCGGATCCGATTAAGGAACTGTGAGATTCCATAATGGCTTGTCCCACCGCAGGCGACACTCCCTGAAGTAATAAGGAACGAACCGGAAATTCCCCCTCATGCAGCCCGATCTGCCGTAATTTTTCCCGACTGATCACCACGACACAGCTCTGGTGAGCTGCCTGAATCAGTTGCTCAAATAGATCGCGGTATCCTTCAAAACCGGGGCTATAGGATCTGGTCACCACTCCCTGACTCAAAAGAGATTCCCCATGATCAAGCACCAGCAAACATCGCTGATTTCTCAAAGCCTGAACTAGCAACGAGATCATGTCTGTTTCACTCGCTACAGGGATATCATCCGATAACGTTTGCAACAGATCCCTCAGCAACGTTTCTAAGGAGGGAGCATATCGAAGGGTTCGCCAAATGATGCGCTCAAAGTAGGGATGTAACTGTTTCGCCAGTTGATGGGCAAGCGTGGTTTTCCCAAGTCCCCCCATGCCATGAATCCCGACCAAACGACACTTGTCAGACACGATCCACTGTTGCAAAATCTGCAATTCTTCCGTTCGAACGATGCAAGGTGAAAGGTCAGGTAACGCTCCCCCCTGCGAATCCGTTGCGAGAGAACAGGGTTTAGCGATTGGTGTTGTAATTGAGGATCCTTCCTGGTCTTGATATCGCCTCAGAATAGAGCGGAGATTGTGACAGGTCACTTTTTCTCCGAGTGTGAGAGAAAGTTGCTTCCAGAGTTTGTAGCCAACTGCTTTGAGGTATTCAGCACTATACCCCGATGTTTCGGCGACCTCCTGATAGGATCCCCCTAGCCAGGATAGTCTCACGACCAGTTCTTGCACATGACTCAAACGGCGGCGGCCCAACCAGCGATCCACCCGTGCCAAGGCTTCATCGAGGCTCATCTCCGCCATAACCAGATTCCTTCAGTCAATTCATCTGCTTTCTGCTGATTATGGAGAGTCCATCCGGAGCAATAGGTATCCCAAATTACGGAACGTCGGGAAAACAGGATTTATTGCCTTGCTTGATCGGCCCAAGGCGTGAAGACCTGCGAAATCGTTTTGAGGCCAAAATCAATCAGTAATCCAACCACTCCAATGACCAGGATGCAAAACAAGACTTTATCGGTTTGTAAAAATCGCTGAGATTGAGAGATCCGATAGCCCAGACCACTTTGAGCAGACACTAATTCTGCCACCACCAGAAAATTCCAGGCTCCCGCAATGTTGACCCGCAGCGTATCCAAAATACTGGGAAAAACCGCTGGAACAATGACTCGAAATAGCACTTGCCGCCGATTCAAACCCAGTGTGTAAGCCACATTTAGCATTTCATCTGGAATAAACTTCACGGCATCTGCCACCATGAGCGCGTTGTACAACACAGATCCCAGGAAGATGATCAAAATTTTGGCCTCTTCCCCAATCCCTGCCCAGATCACCACCAGGGGGACAAAAGCCACAATCGGCATATAGCGTACGGTGCCGACAATCGGACTGAAGAGGCTGTCCATGCTGTAGAAGGTTCCCATCAAGATCCCCACCGGGATCCCGACTAACCCAGCAAAGAAAAAACCAACCGCGACTCGGAAGGTACTGGCCAGGATATCGGCAGTAAAATCTTCTTCTGCAAACATCTGGATCCCGGAAGAGATCACAGATGTCGGAGTCGGTAGATAAACCGAGGTCACCCAACCGCCATAGCTCGCTACCGACCAGAAGATCAAGGGAACCACCAAAGCGGTAGCTGATAAAACCAACCCCAACCGAGGCGGAAATCCTTGCCGTAAACTCCAAAAAATAGAAGGAGGTAACCCTCTTTTGGCTAGAGGAGAAGCAGATAGAGTCATAGATGGAGTCAATCAGGAAATTGGATAAAAAACATAGCAAAATCATAGTCATATAGCTTTGATAAGGCTATATTAATTCCATACTAATCTCAATCAAACCTACAGAGCAAACTCACAGAGAATAAGTGACTTCTTGCACCAAAAAGTGACTCTAAACAACAAAAATGGATATCTCTCTCGAATCCAGTGAAGCTCGAAAAGCCTCTTTAAATAGTCCCAAACTCGAAGTAATAAACTTATGCAAGTCATTTGTCTTTAACAAGCCGCATCGGGAATTATTGGTTCTGCAAGACATCAATCTGAAGATTTATAATCGTGAATTTGTTTGTATTGTCGGTGCCTCTGGTTGTGGAAAATCTACACTGCTCAATATTCTGGCTGGCCTGATTCCCTATTCAGTCGGCAAAGTCTGTATCGATCAAGCCGAGATTGTCGGTCCCGGATCCGACCGGGGCATGGTATTTCAGGGTTACACGCTCTACCCCTGGTTAACGGTGTCGCAAAATGTTGGCTTTGGTTCGTTAGTATGCCAACTATCAGCCAAAGAGCGATCAGAACGCATCCGATACTACCTGGAGGTTGTAGGATTAACCCGATTTGCGAATGCGTATCCGAAACAGTTATCGGGCGGGATGAAGCAACGGGTAGCGATCGCTCGTGCCCTTGCTAACGAACCCGAAATCTTGCTGATGGACGAGCCGTTTGGAGCCTTAGATGCTCAGACCAAAGAGCAAATGCAACAATTTCTCCTGGAGCTTTGGGAAAGAACCCACACCACAATCTTGATGATTACGCACGATATTGAAGAAGCCATCTTCTTGTCTCAACGGATCTATGTCATGAGTGCTCATCCCGGACGGATCTATTCTGAGTTCACAATGCCTTTTCCAGAACATCGTTCGATTGACATCAAGATGGCATCAGAATTTATTGAGATGAAACGTCGGATTGTCAAAGCATTAAATGACCCCAGTGATCATTGATTTGCCAAGTAAGGATCCTTACAAAAATAACTTGATTTACTTTTTAGTGAGAACCTCGCTCCGCGAGGTTCTCACTAAAAAGTAATTGGTTTTAATTTTGTAAGAATCCTAAGGGGGCATGGAAAACTAACTGTCAGGAGCTTGGGCATAGAGATCAGAAACTCCTGCGTTACCGATATCCTCTTGCCAGACCTCCGGTTTGTTGGTGATGAACGTTTTCATCAATTCATAGCATTCCGTATCATCCACGATCTCAACTTCTACCCCTTTGGAGCGCAAAAAATCATCAGCAGCTAAAATAGTGCGATTTTCACCGATCACCACCTTCGGGATCCCAAATAACAACATGGCACCACTACACATATAACAAGGGGAAAGGGTGGTGTAGATCGTACATTCTCGATAGATGTGAGGAGGGATCCGGCCCAGATTTTCCAGACAATCCATCTCAGCATGACGGATCACGCTATTTTGTTGTACCCGGCGATTATGTCCGCGACCGATCACTTTTCCTTGATGCACAATCACCGATCCAATCGGTAATCCCCCTTCGGCGGCACTTTGGCGAGCTTCTTCTTTGGCAGCTTCCAAAAACGGATCTGCGGATCGACTATGGCTCATGGTGAAATTCTCGGTTAATGATAAAAAACATCGACTGAAGGTGGACATTAAGCTGGATTACGCTTGAAATAATCCTCGACAAAACTGCCATTCAATACGTCATCAGCTTTGGCGATGCTGGAGGTAATCACCTTATTTTCCAATAGGAATTGGTTGATAAAGGGAACATAGTGATACAGGGATAACGATTTGCTGGTAGTATCGAAAACCTGGAGATTTTCTTTGGGTTCTAAGAAGCGGATCCCTTCAATTTGCTTCTTGAATTCAGCTAAGGGTACCTTGATGAACTTCGACTCAATCGCGTAGGCTTCGTCAGGATTTCCGATGTGGAAAGAAACAGCTTCAAACCAGGTTTCTACCAACCCTTGCACAACTTTGGGATTTTGGGTGATGAATTCAGAATGAACGGTGATCAAATCGGGTATCAATCCCGGAACATCAGCAGATGAAAAGATGATTCGCCCACTCTTACGAGCCTGGAGAGCTTTGCCAGCACCCGGATTTCCCGTCACGACGATATCGGCTTTACCGGATCCGAATGCTACCCCAGCCACATCTCCCGGGGTATCGATGATCTTGACGTCCGAGGCATTTAGGCCATTTTTATCGAGGGCTTGCAAGAGGAGCAATTCATAAACCGTCCCT
>JBIKWV010000727.1:0-3537 GCA_044356135.1 Elainellaceae cyanobacterium | reverse complement strand
GCAAACAGTTTCAGGGCTACTCGGAGGTACTGCGGTCTGCTTACTTGCAGCACCGTGAATTAATCCGGGAGGCTTCTGGTGAAATTGCTGCCCATCGGGTGGATTTGCCCAGCGAGTTAGATCACCTGGAGGAAATCGTCCGTCGGATCTCACCCTTCCCCTTTACCGATGGCAATTCTGCCCAGGTGCTGGTGGATGGGGCGGAGACGTTTGCGTCGTTGAAAGAGGCGATCGCCGCAGCAAGAAGTTACATTCTGTTCCAGTTTTATATCATTCAGAATGACGACCTGGGCAACGAATTTCGCAGGCTGTTGATCGAGAAAGCGCAGCAGGGTGTGCGCATCCACGTGCTATTTGATGAGGTGGGTTCCAAAAATCTCTCCCGTGAATACATTCGCTCCCTGGAGCGCAGTGAAATTCGGGTGAGCGCCTTCCACACCACTCGCGGTTGGAAAAATCGGTTCCAGCTCAACTTCCGCAACCACCGCAAAATTGTTGTGATTGACGGCATCGTCAGCTTCGTTGGCGGCTTGAACATTGGAGATGAGTACCTGGGGCGGCATCCCACCCTTTCCCCCTGGCGCGATACTCACCTGATGCTGCGGGGCACAGCGACCCAATGCCTCCAGCGGGTATTCCTGGCGGACTGGTACTGGGCCACGCGAGAACTGCCGGAGGTAGACTGGACGGTGCATCCTGCCGATGAAGATGAGATTGCCCTGATTCTGCCCACTGGTCCCGCCGATAGTTCTTCCACCTGCCCCCTGTTCTATAGCCAGTTGATGAACCAGGCCCAGCACCGTCTGTGGATGGCCAGCCCCTATCTGGTGCCGGACGATTCAACGCTGAATGCCCTCAAGCTGGCATCGCTACGCGGGGTCGATGTACGCATTCTGCTACCGAACCACCCCGACCACCTGATGGTTTACCTGGCGGCCTTCTCTTTCTACAGTGAATTGCTTTCCGCCGGGGTGAAAATCTACCGCTACCAGCCCGGCTTTATGCACCAGAAAATTATCCTGGTGGATGAGGTGATCGCCGGAGTCGGCACCGTCAACCTGGATAACCGCTCCTTCTATCTCAACTTTGAGGTGATGGCCTTCGGCACCAGCGATCGCTTCATTCGTCAGGTCGAGACCATGCTGACTCAGGATCTGGAGCTGTGCTGTAAAGCGGAAGTAGCGGAGTATGAAAAGCGATCGCTCCCCTTCCGTCTGGTGGTACGGGTGACCCGGCTGCTGTCTCCCATTCTGTAGGCGCTGCCACTTACATAACCCACAACTTTTTGAGAGAGTGCAGTGCGCGGCTCTCTCAAAAACCGGGTTCTCATTCAGCGTTTTGTGCTGTCAAGCGAAAGCGCTGCATCCTCTACAATGCGATTGGTTTCTCCAGGCGCAATTTCTATGACGACAACGGCTCCCTTCCCCGATCTCGCAACCCACCGCCAGCAGTTTCCCGCCCTCCAGAACAAAACATATTTCAACTATGGTGGGCAGGGCACGATGCCACAGGGGGCGATCGTCGCCATCACCCAGGCCCACGCCTTCAGTCAGGAACGCGGCCCGTTCTCCAATGAAATCAACACCTGGATGATGCAACAGGCAAACCTGACGCGGGAGGCGATCGCCGCTGAACTCCAGGTTTCCCCGAACACCGTCACCCTGACGGAAGATGTCACCGTCGGGTGCAATATTGCCCTGTGGGGGATCGATTGGCGCGAGGGCGATCACCTGCTGCTGACGGACTGTGAGCATCCGGGGGTGATTGGAGCAGTGGAGGAACTGCGCTATCGATTTGGGATCAAAGTCTCCACCTGTCCCATCAAGGCAACCCTGAACGAGGGAGATCCGGTGGCAGCCATTGCCCAGCATCTGCGACCCACCACCCGCGTGGTGGTCATCAGCCATATTCTCTGGAACACGGGTCAGGTGCTGCCGCTCAAGGCGATCGCCGCCGTTTGCCACAATAATCCAACTCAGGTCGCTCCCACGCTCCTGCTGGTGGACGCCGCTCAGTCGGTGGGCGTGTTGTCCCTCAACCTGGCGGAGTCGGGGGCGGATTTCTATGCTTTCACCGGGCACAAATGGCTCTGTGGCCCTGCGGGAATCGGTGGGCTGTACGTTAATCCGGCAGCTTTGGAACGTTTGCGCCCCACTTTTATTGGCTGGCGCAGTTTGACGAAGGATGCGAAGGGAACCCCGACGGGATATCTACCGGATGGACGGCGCTATGAGGTGGCCACGTCCGATTTCACGCTGTACCCGGCGCTGCGGGAGGCGATCGCCACCCACAACCAATGGGGTACTGGGAGCGATCGCTATCAGCGCATCCTCACCCTCAGCACCTATCTATGGCAGCGGCTCCAGGGGATTCCCGGTGTAACCTGTCTCCGCTCCGCACCACCGGAAGCGGGTCTGGTATCCTTCCAGATCGCTAACTGTAACCACAACACCTTTGTGCAGTCCCTTGAACAGCAGGGATTTCTGCTGCGCACACTGCTCGACCCGGACTGTATTCGCGCCTGCGTCCACTACTTCACGCTAGAGGCGGAGATTGACCAGTTAATTGAAGTGATGGGTCAGAAAGTGCTGTCGAAGCCCCAAATCTGAAAAGACGCGATCGCGTATTTTCAGATTTGGGGCTTCGCAGAGACCCTACGCACGGTTCAATTCCCGCCGCTGCTCCGTCTCACCATGCTGTCGCAGCAACCGCGCCAACTGGCGTCTCATCATGATCCCTGGTTTGTCCAGCCACATGTGGGACTCTTCCCGCAGGCGCAGGGGAAAATCGTACTCGGTACTTTCTAACATGCGCCGATCTTCTCGACCAACAGAGCGATCGAACGCGGCAACATCTTCTGCGGAGGCATCGGCCTCGGTGTCGTTGCGTAAGCAGAACTGGATCCGATAACAGGTCTGATCCGTCATCGGGGTGGCAAATCCGACGATCAGGTGGATGAGGCCGTTTGGGTAGGTGAAATGGAGCAGGAAGGTGGAAGGCATCAGCCATTTGATGTTGACGATTCGCACCGTTTTATCGTCAGAGATGTGCAGATTCTTCTTCTGAAGTTCGTAGTTGGCAACGGGAATGCGGCCCTGCATTTCGACACCGTTGTCCAACTCAATCACGTCTAATTCTGGCGCAACAGGTTCCTGTTCGTCGCCAAAGGTCTTTCGATGCACAAAGCTGACGTGGCTGATGTCGAGGGCGTTTTCCGTCACGCGAAAGGTATTACAGTTCCACACCTCTGCGTACTCCGGCACCCTGCGGTAGCCGAGATCAAACGCCTCAGGAATGTGGGGGATCTCGGCGAGTGGTTCGCCCAGGCAGACCCAGACATACCCATAGCGTTCAGTACACTGATACGATTTCACCCGGCATCGTTTTGAGGGAACGAGATCGGGGGATTGCGGAATAGAAGTGCAGGCTCCCTGGTCGTTAAACCGCCACCCGTGATAGCCGCATCGAATCGCCCCATCGACCACCGCCCCATCGTTAGATAGGGGAACAGAGCGATGGGGGCAGCGGTCTTCCAGG
>JBIKWV010001074.1:0-3538 GCA_044356135.1 Elainellaceae cyanobacterium | reverse complement strand
CGGGCGGCGGGACTGGCCGCATCGGCTGGGAGATCGCGCGTGATGAGGCGTTCGGCGATGTGCTGCGCCGCGGCGTTGCACGTGTTGATCCGTACACGGATTATTGCGTCAAGGTGGAGGCGCGCGGGCTGGCGCCGGACGGGCGCTACTTTTATCGCTTTCTCGGCGCGGATGGCCCAAGCCCAACGGGATTGACGCGCACCGCCCCCGTGCGCGGCGGCGAGCGGCTGACAGTGGCGCTGTTTTCGTGCTCCAATTTGCCATTCGGCTATTTCAACGCTTATGGCCATGCCGCCGCGCGCGATGACATCGATCTCTGCGTGCATGTCGGCGACTACATCTACGAGTATCAGCGCGGCAAATATCCAAGCGCCTCGCAAGCGCTGCCTGATCGCGTGATTGAACCTGCCGTCGAAATCGTGACATGGGGCGATTATCACCGCCGCTATCAAAGCTATCGCTCCGATCCCGACTTGCAGGACGTGCATCGCACAAAGCCATTCATCAGTGTGTGGGATGATCACGAACTGGCCAATGATGCATGGAAAGACGGCGCCGAGGAGCATGATCCCAAAACCGAAGGCAGTTGGGTTGATCGGGTAATGTCGGCCGCCAGCGCCTATTGGGATTGGATGCCGATCCGCGGTGTACGGCGCGCGCCATGGCGTCTCTATCGCCGCTTTGATTGGGGGGCGCTCGCCACCATTCTACCGCTCGATACGCGCCTGATCGGGCGCGATCAGCAACTCAATTTCGAAACGGCGCTGGGCCCGGCGATGCAACAGGGCGCAGGCCCTGCATTGATCCAAGCGCTGCTGAAATTCAAAACCGAACTTTTGGATGATCCGCGTCGTTCGATCCTGGGGGCGGCGCAGGAGGCGTGGTTCGCACAGGAGCTTGGCCGCGCCAAAGCACGCGGCGCGCGGTGGCAGATTGTGCCGCAGCAAATCGTCATGGGCCAACAGGCGGCGCCGCCGGAGGCGGTTCGTTTCCTGGCCGCCGACGCCCCGGAATTCGTGCGTCAACGCTTAACCGCTGCTGCGATGTTGGGGCAGGCCGGGCTTGGCTGGAATCTCGACAGCTGGGGCGGTTATCCCAAAGCGCGAGAGCGGTTTCTGGCCGCCTGCGCGCAAAAGGGAACAAATGTTGTCGTGCTATCGGGTGACAGTCACAATGCGTGGGCCAGCAATCTGCCCGGCGGCGCCGATGGCGCGCCGGCGGCGGTGGAAATCGCGGGGACAAGCGTGAGCAGTCCCGGCATGGAGGCCAATCTTCCAAATGCCGAACCCGGCGCCCGCGAAGCGGCTATGCTCGGTGCAAATAAGGAATTGTTTTTCTGCGATCTTACCAACAAGGGCTACGCCGCAGTGACCGTCACCCCGCAAGAGGTGACCAGCGAATTCGTGCAATTTGCCAATGTGCGGACGCGCAGCCTGACGCCAAGCGGTCGCGCGGTGATCCGCGCCGCCGCCAGCGATCGCGGCGTTCGGGCGTGGGAGAAGCAATAGCAGGCCGTCAATCCTCGGAGCCAGCGCGGCGCAGTTTCTTCACGGCGCCGCGCTTGGATTTTTCGTCCATCCGCTTTTGTTTGGCGGCCTTTGTGGGCTTTGTCGCTTTGCGTGGTTTTGGTTTTTCCGCCGCGCGCGTGATCAACGCCGCCAATCGCGCGATTGCGTCCTCGCGGTTGCGCTCCTGCGTGCGAAACCTATCCGCATTGATCACAATCACGCCGTCTTTTGTTGCGCGTGCGCCGGCCAGCCTGATCAAGCGCGTGGCGACCTCATCGGGCAATGATGGCGATCGGCGCGCATCAAACCGCAATTGCGCCGCCGTGCTCACCTTGTTGACATTTTGTCCGCCAGGCCCCGACGACCGC
Source organism: Elainellaceae cyanobacterium (assembly GCA_044356135.1). Classification (GTDB taxonomy): domain Bacteria; phylum Cyanobacteriota; class Cyanobacteriia; order Elainellales; family Elainellaceae; genus CAZVXA01. The sequence goes on along the minus strand of JBIKWV010001074.1, from coordinate 1,662 downwards.
ACAAAGCGGATGTCGAGTTCCTCGTCGTCGAGGCTCAGCGTGGCGGTGATCGCGATCATGCAGGACGCTGTGTGGGCAAAGCTCTCAAGATTTGGTTTCAGCCGAAATGGAGTTTCAATCCCGGCCGCGGCCAGCGCGTTTTCACCAGTTTGCCCGTGCCCGACAGGGTGATGAAAGCATCGCGCATATCGGTCCCGCCAAAGCAGATATTCGTCACCAGTGGATCAGGAAACGCGGTGTGGGTGAAGGCGCCGTTTGGTTCAATTGCCGTGATGGCGCCATTGATGAGTGTCGCAACGCACACGCGCCCGTCGGCCTCCACCGCCAGGCTGTCGAACAATTGGTAGCCGGGCATCGTCACAATACAACGCCCCGGCTGACCAAGCCCCACGGGGCCAACTTCGCCCGGCCCCATCACATCAAATGCCCATAGCCGTCCGGTGTGCGTGTCGGCCATATAGACCGTCTGCCCATCAGGGGAGAGGCCAACGCCATTCGGCGACAGCAGCGAATAGGCGGCTTCCTTGATGAAAGAGCCATCAGGCCGGGCATAATACAGGCCGCCATAATCGCGGCTGCGGGCATATGACTTGGCGTGGTCTGTAAACCAGAAGCCGCCCGATCGATCGAATACAAGATCATTGGGGCCGGAAAGGCGATGGCCATCGACTGAGTCATAAATCCGCTCCACCTTGCCGGTGGCCAGATCGACCCGCTCAATCCGGCCGGTGCTGTAGTCTTTGGCGGCGTGGCCAGGGATCGTCAGCCCTTGCACATCGTGCCATTCAAAACCGCCATTATTGCAAACATACACCGCGCCGTCGGGGCCAAGGGCCGCGCCGTTTGGGCCGCCGCCGATCTGCGCGATGATTTCAGTTTTGCCGCCGCCCCACACGCGGGTGAGGGTTTGGCGCTTGATCTCGACGAGGATCACCGAGCCATCCGGCATGGCGATCGGGCCTTCGGGAAATTGCAGCCCCTCGGCCATGATTTCGACGTCCATCGCGTGCTCCCTGGCTTGCATGTTTGTGCGTGCAGGGTAGCCGGCTGCGGTGGGCGTGCAAACAAAAAGGGCGAAGCATGCGCGCCGCCCTTTCCATGGGTTTTCAGACTGGTCGCGGCGAGGAGGGCGAAGCCGCTCCCACAGCGCGTTGGATTAGAAATCCATATCGCCCATGCCGCCGCCCATGCCGCCCGGCATGCCCGGCGCGCCGCCCTTGTCCTTCTTCGGGGCTTCGGCGATCGAAGCTTCCGTGGTGATGATCAGGGCCGCAACCGAGGCTGCGTCTTGCAGTGCGGTGCGCACCACCTTCACCGGGTCGATGACGCCGGCCTTGATCATGTCCACATATTCCTCGGTCTGCGCGTTGAAGCCTTCGGTTTCCGACTTCGACTCGCGCAACTTGCCGACCACGATCGAGCCTTCAACGCCGGCGTTTTCTGCGATCTGACGCAGCGGCGCTTCCAGCGCCTTCCTTACGATCGAGACGCCGACGTCTTGGTCTTCGTTGTCGCCCTTCACGTTCAGCTTCTGCGCCGCGCGGAACAGGGCCACGCCGCCGCCCGGAACGATGCCTTCTTCCACCGCAGCGCGGGTGGCGTTCAGTGCATCATCAACGCGATCCTTGCGCTCTTTCACTTCCACTTCCGTCGCGCCGCCAA
>JBIKWV010000725.1:0-3540 GCA_044356135.1 Elainellaceae cyanobacterium | reverse complement strand
GCCGCCAACGTTTCCCACTTCTACGGTCGCGCCCGCGAGCTAACCTTACTGGAACAGTGGCTCAGTCAGAATGGATGCCGCCTGATAGGAATATTTGGCATGGGCGGTATTGGCAAGACCTCGCTCTCGATCCGTCTGGCCCGACACATTCAGAATCAGTTTGATTGCGTCATCTGGCGATCGCTCCGGAATGCTCCCCCGCTCCTGGATCTGCTGGCCGACCTGATCCAGTCCCTTTCAAACCAGCGCGACCCTGACCTGCCCAACTCTCTGGAGGGGCGGTTGCGGCGATTGATGGGTTACCTGCGGCAGCACCGTTGCCTGCTTGTGCTGGACAATGGGGAGACCCTGATGGGGCAGGGTACCACAGCCGGGGGCTACCTGCCGGGCTATGAAGGCTATGCCCAGTTCTGGCAGTGGATTGGCGAACTCGACCACCGCAGCACGGTGGTTCTCACCAGTCGGGAGAAACCTGCGGGGCTGGCCGCTCAGGAGGGGCAGGGGTTACCCGTGCGATCGCTGCGGTTGAACGGCCTGCCACCTGATGATGGACAGGCACTGTTTGCGGTGCGCGGTGAATTTGCCGGGTCTGAGACGGAGTGGCGATCGCTGATTGACCATTACGCAGGCAATCCGCTGGCACTTAAGATGGTCGCCCCGGTGATTCAGGATCTTTTCGATGGACAGGTGGGTAGCTTTCTGGAGTGCCTGCGGGAGGGCACCTCCATCTTTGGCGACATTCAGGATCTGTTGGGACAGCAGATCAATCGGCTGTCCCAACAGGAACGACGGGTAATGAACTGGCTGGCCATTGCCCGCAAACCCGTCACCCTCTCCCAACTGCGCGCCCACTTCGCCCCCCCCATTCCCCTGGGGCAACTGCTGGAGGCGCTGGAAGCCCTGGAGCGCCGCTGCCTGATCGACAAACCCATCTCCCGGTCGCCCGATCGCACCCAGACCCGCTTCACGCTCCAGCCCGTCGTCATGGAATACGTCACGGAGCGACTGATCGAGCGCATTGAACAGGAGATCAATGGCACTGCTCCACTGGATGCCCTCTGTAGCCTCAGCCTGCTCCACGCCCAGGCCAAAGATCACATCCGGCAAACCCAGGCTCGCCTGATTCTCCAGCCCATTGTCGATCGCCTGCTACAACACTGGGGATCATCCGGGCTGCTCAACGACCTGCGGCAACGGCTGCAACAACTGCGGAAAAACCCTTCCCAGGCGCATTACGCAGGCGGCAACGTGATCAACCTGCTGTGTCAAATGGGCGCTGACCTGACGGGCTGGGATTTTTCCGATCTGCCTGTCTGGAGTGCCGATCTGCGCCGGGTGACCCTGCACCAGGTGAATTTTACGGGGGCTGACCTGTCAAAATCGGCGTTTACCGAGACGTTCAGTCAGGTGCTGGCGATCGCCTTCAACCCCGACGGCACGCTGCTGGCCACAGGCGACGTCAACCACGAGATCCATCTCTGGCAGGTGGCAGACGGCAGGCAATTATTAACTCTGCGAATTAATGAGGGCTGGGTCTGGAGTGTCGCCTTCAGCCCTGATGGGCGGTGGCTGGCCTCCAGCGCCAACCGTGCCGTTCACCTGTGGGACGTGCAAACCGGAGAACAGGTGCGCGTATTTCAGGGCTACAGCGATCGCGTTTTCTCCGTTGCCTTCAGTCCCGATGGCACGCTGCTGGCCACGGGCAGCGAAGACCATCTGGTGCGTATCTGGAATGTGCGCACGGGAGAGCTGCTCCACACCCTTGAGGGACATACGAACGAGGTGCGATCGGTCGCCTTCTCTCCCGCCGTGCGTCACCATGCTGCGGCTCCCATCCTCCTGGCCAGCGCCAGCTATGACGGGACGGTGCGCCTGTGGGATGCGGTGGTGGGGAACTGCATCGGGCTTCTACAGGAGCACAACGATTGGGTCTGGTCCGTCGCCTTCAGCCCCGATGGCAGCACGCTGGCCAGCAGCAGCAGCGATCGCACCGTCAAACTCTGGGAGGTTGCTACGGGCAACTGCCGTCATACCCTCCACGGCCATACTCGCCCCGTCCGTACCCTCACTTTCTGTCCCGATGGACGGACGCTGGCCAGTGGTAGCGACGATCGCACCCTGCGCCTCTGGGATCATCAAACGGGTCAGGGATTACGAGTGCTGAACGGTCACAGTAGCTGGATCGCGGCGATCGCCTCCAATTCAGATGGCCTGCTGGCCAGCGGCGGCGAAGACCAGGCGGTGCGACTGTGGGACAGCAGAACAGGTCTTTGCCTGCGAACCCTTCAGGGCTATAGCAACGGAGTCTGGTCAGTTGCATTTAATTCAGTGGCGTTGGGTGCCATAGGGGGATCTGCTTTGGAGCCAGACACAGCCCTGATCGCCAGCGGCAGTCAGGATCGGGCGGTACGCCTCTGGGATCTGCACACTGGAAATTTGCAGCACACGCTATACGGCCACTCCGGTTGGATCTGGTCCATTGCGTTTAATCCTATCTACCCCATCCTGGCCAGCGGCAGTGAGGATCGCACCATTCGACTCTGGGACAGTCGCACCCACCAGATGCTGCACGTTCTGGAGGAGCATCAGGATGCGGTTCTATCCGTGCTATTTTCTCCTGACGGCCAGACCTTGATCAGCGGTGGTCTGGACGGCACGATTCGTCTGTGGGATGGTCGGACGGGAGCCTATCAACAAACCCTGAGTGGCCATACGGGCGGCATCTGGGGGCTGGCTCTCTGTACAGGTGGCCATCTTCTCGTCAGCAGCAGCCAGGATCAGACCCTGAAACTCTGGGATCTCCAGCAGCGAACCTGCCTGAAAACGCTACACGGCCACCAGAGCTGGATTCGCTGTGTTGCCGTTAACCCCGCCTGTACCACTTTAATCAGTGGCAGTTCCGATGGTGTCATCAAAGTCTGGGACATTGGCAGTGGCACCTGTATCCAGACCCTCCAGGCACACAATGGCCCGGTTCTCTCGGTTGCCTTTCACCCCGACGGCCAGTTTTTTGCCAGCAGCAGCACCGACACCTCTGTGCGGCTGTGGAATGCCCAATCGGGAGACTGCCTCCAGGTCATCAAAGGGCATCATCGCTGGGTTCGATTCATTACTTTCAGCCCCGATGGCCAATGGTTGGCCAGTTGTAGCCAGGATGAGACGGTACGAGTGTGGCCAGTTCAGGGAATGCAATGCGGGGAAGCCGCTGTCTTGCGGGTTCCCCGCCCCTATGAGGGGATGGCGATCGCCCACGTTACGGGTCTTACCCCCGCTCAGCAAAACACGCTCTATTTATTAGGTGCAATCGATTAATCCTGGAGTTTTGACTATTTTTTCTACAATGCCGCGAAACGCTCTCTGAGAGAGCGTTTCGCGGCATATTCAATTCCAGCGCCGATTTTCTCCAAAACGCTGACTGCGTCAGCGTTTTGGAGAAAATCGGCGCAATTTAGTCAAAAGTCCAGTTAATCGAATCGTGGTGAAAAAAGCTCAAAACCCATCATCAGAAGTAGCGCGTCACTGCTGATGATGGAAAAGGCA
>JBIKWV010000722.1:0-3546 GCA_044356135.1 Elainellaceae cyanobacterium | reverse complement strand
AGAAGTCTCCCTCCCTTGAGCACACCAATCCGATGGCACAGACGCTCCGCTTCCTCCAGCAGGTGGGTCGTCAATAGCGTGGTAATGCCTTCATCCTTGAGGCGACGAATCAGTTCCCAGATTTCGTAGCGAGCCTCGATATCCAGACCTGTAGTGGGTTCGTCCAGAATCACCAACTTGGGACGATGGATCAGGGCGATCGCAATACTCAAGCGCCGCTGCATCCCCCCACTCAACGTTTCTGCAGAAGAAGTGGCGCGATCCAGCAAATTGACTGCTTTAAGGCAGGTCTTCACCCGTTCTCCTCGTTCTGCCCGGGGAATTCCATAGATCCGGGCGAAGAAATCCAAATTTTCAGCACAGGTCAACGAACGGTACAGCAGGTTTTCTTGCGGGGCAATGCCCACCAATGCTTTGGTGGCTTCGGAGACAGGTTGTCCGTTGATCGCGATGCTGCCGCTGTCAGGCTGGAGCAAATTGCAGATGAGATTAATCGTGGTTGTCTTCCCGGCACCGTTCGGCCCCAGCAGGCCATAGACCTCTCCTGGCAGGAGGTGAAACGTGAGATCCTGCAACACCGGGCGATTGCCATAATTTTTCTGCAAATGATCGATTTGCAACACAGATGTTACAGCCTCCTCTCTTGCTGCACCATACGCCGATAGGCCAGCCAGCCAGCCAGCACCATCCCTGCCGTAAACAGGAGTAAAAACTGGAAATGCTCAGCCGCCTCCGTCAGGGCGTTTGTTTCATTAGACGCTGCCGTCAGCGCCTCGATCATGTGATAGACCGGGTTGAAGACCGCCAGACGTTCCAGCAGTGTGGGGAACAAATTTGCTGGAACAAACGCACCCCCTAGAAGCAGCAGAGGCACGCCGAAGGCAGCGACCAATGAGTTCACATCTTCAGTACGACGGGCAAATTGCGTTCCCAGAATAAAGCCGATCCCTACATAGCTGGCGATGCTCAGGAAGATCACCGGAACAATGAGCAATGGCGTCCCGTCGAAGCTGGCTCCCATCAACACGGCGATTGTGTAGACCAGCAGGGATTGTCCGATGCCAATGTAGGTGTGGGCCAGGAAAATGCCCAGGAAGTAGGAAGTACCACTGAGGGGGGAGATAAACAGCCGCTTCAGGGTTTGCTGTTCTCGCTCGGCCACAACAGTTGAAATACTGCCGCCCAGACAGCTAAAGAATAGCGCTGCTCCCACCAGGGTTGCAGGTGCCGCCAGGGCGAAGGCTTCGGCTTCTGATAGTCGAGTGCTCTCTGCCAATAAATAGCCGTTTACCAGTAAAAGCGATAAAGGAAAGACGGCCCAGGAAATCAGCGATCGCCGCCGTCGCACCAGTTCAATTAAAATGCGCCGGGCTACCGCCAGCGTCTCCCGCCCATACCTGACCAAGCTTAAACTTCCTTTACAGAGACTTCCGACATCATACGCGATCGCAGGAGTGAATTAATCTCTTTTCAGGTGCAGCAGTTCCTCCAGTGCCGCCAGCAGTTTGACGCCAACCGAGAGAATTTCGTTCCGGGCATTGATCACAAAGTACCAGGTGACGTTTACGCCAAATAGGGGTGTCTGCACCTTCCCATTCACCTGAAACTGTACTTCCCCTGTAGGCAGGCTCTCATAAATCATCCGCCTGGGCTGGAGTTGCATGCCCTTTGCTTCTGCTTTGAGATAGACGGCGATCGCCTCTGGCCCTACCAGCCCATCATCAAACGGGGGATACAGTACCCCTTCTGTGGCAAACAGGGCTGCGACCTCATCAAACTGTCCAGCATTGAGTAACACAAAGTATTGTTCAATGGTGGCACTGGCTTCATCCGGGTTAGCCAGCGGAAATGCTTCAGGTGCCGCACTGGGGGCAGAGGCGGGTTGCACAGCAGGGTCAGTGATGGAAATCATACCTTTCCTCAGAAGATTTTTCCTCAGACGATTACTGGGGGCGGCTTGAAGGGAGGAGGGGAGAGTAGGCCAACCCTACACCCCATACCCATGAGAATCTGGATAACCTTCCTGTGGCATTGCTGATTGGGAGGATGAATTAAGCAACGCCCCTTCCTGTGATAAGCAAACGGAGCAAGCGAAAACCTGCTCCGTTGGGAAGGTACTCATCTAGATTCGGTCGATTGAGCCAGCGGTCTGACGATGCGAACAATCTATGCCAGGGGATCTACGCCCATATTGACGACCGTCTTCCGCAGAACAGTGATTTGCTGACCCATGTCCAGCGCTTTGAGGGATTCCAGCACTTGCTGACCTGCGACCGAAAGCTCATAGCCAGAGGGCATGGGAGCCACAATCCCCTGGGTCATGAACTCAGCAAGCTGATACCAGAAGGCCAGCTTGGTGTTGACGCTTAGAACGCCATAGGCGCGGGTGATAGGAGTGCTGATCTGGTTGATCAGGTCACGCATTGCAGTCAGTTGCTCACTGTAGGACATAGTCTTGAACTGCTCCAGCAAGCCCTCAGCAAACTGCATACGCGCAGCACCGGGAGCTGCAGGTGTGATGGAGCGACCCATTTCAGTGTAGGCGTACCAGAGAACTGCCAGCTTGTCGTCCACGCTCAGGCGCTTAAACAGTTCAGTGGTTGCAGCAACGGCATCAGCCGTATTACCGGAGAGGTAAGGATTGGAAATGACGCTGGGGTTAAACTCGGTTGTGTAAGTCATGTTGCCCTCCAAAGGGTTATCGGGTAAGGATGCGACTATCGAGCTTTGATGACAAACTTCGTTACTTCCGCCTTCCTGGATCCATATTGCAACATAAATTTACAAATGGCAAATAAAGTTTACAAATAGCCCACTTTATCGTTGCTTAACAATCGCTGATCGAGGTATGTCCCACAGCCCGTTTCTCCCCCCTCTGGAAAATCAAGTTATCCAACAGAAAGCCCTGGACTTTGGCTTTCACAAGGTGGGTATTGCCGCTGTCCCAGATGATCCGCCTGCCGACCAACCGTCCTCAGTTGCTGCACTGGAACGGTGGTTAGCACAGGGCTATCAGGCAGATATGGGATGGATGGCCAACCCTAAACGACAGGACATTCGTCAGGTAATGCCGGGGGTGCGATCGCTCATCTGTGTTGCCCTGAACTATTACACTGACCCCCCTCGACCAGAAGGCGACGAGTACGGAAAAATTGCCCGCTATGGTTGGGGGCGCGACTATCACCGGGTATTGCAGCAGCGCCTGAAGGCATTTACTAACTGGCTGGTGAGTCAGGGGGAAGGCATTGAAGCTCGCTACTACGCTGATACGGGGCCAGTTCAGGACAAAGTATGGGCAGAACGGGCGGGACTGGGGTGGATTGCCAAAAATAGCAACCTGATCACGCGAGAGTATGGCTCCTGGGTGTTTTTAGGCGAGGTGTTAACCAATCTGGAGCTGACGCCCGATCGACCCCACACGCAACATTGCGGTACCTGCACTCGCTGTATCGAAGCCTGTCCGACGGGGGCGATCGTTCGTCCCTTCGTGGTGGATGCGAATCGCTGTATTGCTTACCACACGATTGAGAACCGCGATCCGGATCT
>JBIKWV010000723.1:0-3546 GCA_044356135.1 Elainellaceae cyanobacterium | reverse complement strand
AACTCCAGTTACTTAAAAGTTGCCGAGGTAATAGAACTGGACTTTTGACTAAATTGCGCCGATTTTCTCCAAAACGCTGACGCAGTCAGCGTTTTGGAGAAAATCGGCGCTAGAATTAAATATGCCGCGAAACGCCCTCGCAGAGGGCGTTTCGCGGCATAACAGAAAAAATAGTCAAAAGTCCAGTAATAGAAATATAGACCCCATTTGGGAACTGGTGTAGCTCTATCCCCAGGTAGAAGTTGGTCCAACTCAGGAGTGGTACGCTGCTCCTAATCCTCCCCAAGGGGATGAAACTTATCTTCTATGATTGTCGATCGACGAATTTTTTCGATTAGCCAGAGCAGGGGGATTGCTCTCTTCCTGGGTGTATTGCTCCTGCTGTCCGCTCATGGCATGGCGCAATTTTTTCAGGTTCACCCCATTGTTTCTTTGTGGTTTCCACCCTCCGGGGTTGGAATTGCGCTAACGCTGTGGCTGGGACCTGTCGGAGCAGGGGTTGCTGCATTGGCTTCTGTGCTGATGGCTCCCCTGTGGGGGAGTCATGGCTGGATGCGCCTGGTTGGCTTGCTGGATGGTATTGAACCACTGATTGCCTGGTTTCTCTACCGCAAAGTTTTTGGTGGTTCCCTGCGGTTTTATCGCCTGAAGGATGCCCTGACATTTTTGCTCAGCGGGCCACTGGTCGCCTGTATGACCTCTGCTGTGGTTGGCACCGTTGTGCTGTCCTCACTGGGAAGAATTGCCATCGACAATATTAGACCCGCGATTGGGAACTGGTGGCTGGGCAATGCCATTGGAACACTGGCGATCGCTCCCTCGTTGCTACTCCTGTTGACGCCAACCCTACAGCGTTGGGGCTGGATTCAAGCCTCGCCCTACGAATTAGAACAGGCCCGGAATCGATTTAGGCTGACACAGAAACAATGGTTGGAGGTGATGCTCATCCTGGTGACGGGATGTGTTACCGCTGAGTTCACCGTACACGCAACCCAGCAGACCAACTTTGCATTCCAACAGCTCTCCCTCCTGAGCTTTATTCCCATTCTCTGGGCGGCAACTCGATTCAGTGTTACAGGAGCGATGTTGACTGCCAGTTTCTGTGTGCTGGTGACACTGCTCCACTACTTGATCCTGTATCCCAATGCGATCTATCTGCCTCAATTCCCTGTTTCGCCAGAGATTCTGCACCTCCATAAGTTGAGTCTGTCCGTGCAGTGTGCCGTGGGTTTACTGGTAGGAACTACCGTGTCTGAGCGCTCAGCTTCCCAGGTGGAGCTTGCGATTGAGCGGGTGCGATCGGCAGAAAATGAGGCCCGTGCCCGGCTCACTGAGCAACTGTTGAAGCTAAACAGTGAACTGAGTGAGGTGAATCAGCAGCTCGCCGATCGGGAGGTGCTGTTGCAAGCGTCAAACAAACGCTACCGTGATCTGGCGGAAGCAATGCCGCAAATGGTCTGGATCGCCAATGCGGCGGGCATGGTGGATTACTTCAATCAGCAGTGGTTTGCATATACTCACCTGAGTGAGTCGGAGTCGTTGGGGCATACTGGCGTGAATGTGGTTCACCCAGAGGATCGCGATCGCGCACTGGAACTATGGAAGCAATCAGTCACCACTGGAACTCCCTTCCAGATTGAGTACCGCATCCGCCGCTATGACGACACTTACCGCTGGTTTATCAGCCGGGGACTGCCATTGCGGGATGATTCGGGGCAGATTGTGAGTTGGGCGGGCACCATCACTGATATTGATGACCAGAAGCGGTCAGAAGTTGAGATGGAGTCGATTATCGAAAGTATTCCCGACCCATTTTTTTCCCTCGATCGCCAGTGGCGCTTTGTCTATGTCAATCATCACGCCGAGGAATTTATCCAGTGCAAACGACAGGAATTGATCGGCAGGGTCTTTTACGAGGAGATCCCTGAAGCTATTGGTACCAAGTTTCAGCTTGAGACCCAGCGGGTGTTTGACGAGGGAATTGCCGTCACCTATGAGGAATTCTATGCACCGTTAGGAGTGTGGCTGGAGGTAAGGGCTTTCCCCTCGCGGGCAGGTGTCTCGGTTTCCTATTGCGATATCACCGAAAAGAAACGAATTGAGCTGGAGCGAGCCGACCTCCTGAGCCGGGAACAGAATGCCCGTCAGCAGGCGGAATCTGCCAGTCGCATGAAAGACGAGTTTCTGGCGATCGTGTCCCATGAACTGCGATCGCCCCTGAATGCGATACTGGGTTGGTCACGCCTGCTGCGCACCCGCAAGATGGATCAGGCCACTGTTGATCGAGCATTGGAAGCCATCGAGCGCAATGCTCAGGCGCAAACGCAGCTGATTGAAGACCTGCTCGACATCTCCCGCATCATTCGCGGCAAAATTCGCCTCGTGCTTCGACCGATTCAGCTCTCACGGGTCATTGCCGCCGCAGTTGATACGATTCGCCCCACCGCCAGCACCAAACATATCTTTATCCATGCAGATCTGGATGAAAATCTGGTGGTTTCCGGGGACTTCGATCGCCTCCAGCAAATCGTCTGGAACCTGCTCTCGAATGCGGTCAAGTTTACACCGGATGGGGGGAGAGTTGAGGTGCAACTGAGGCGGGGGGTGGATGGGGGAGAGAGTGAATGGGGGGATGAGACTCAGGACGAAAAATCTCCCACCCATTCACCCATCCACTCATCTACCCATCCACCCATTCACTCCACCTACGCCCAAATCACCGTCACTGACTCTGGCAAAGGCATCAATCCCGCTTTTCTGCCCTATGTGTTTGACCGCTTCAGGCAGGCGGACGGTAGCACCAGCCGGACTCAAGGAGGACTGGGGTTGGGGTTGGCGATCGTCCGCAATCTGGTTGAACTGCACGGTGGTAGCGTTGAAGTCGAGAGTCTGGGAGAAGCCCGGGGGGCGACCTTTATTGTGTGCCTACCGCTGCTGGTAGAATCCCAGACCGCAACTCCCGAATGTCCTGCTTCAGCATCGAGTGCTGTGGTGGATCCTTCTCTGGAGGGGCTGCGGGTGCTGGTGGTGGATGACAACGCTGACACACGGGAGTTTCTGGCGATCGCCCTGGCACAATACGGTGCCGTCATCATTGAGGCCACTTCTGCGCAGGAGGCACTGCAAAAGCTCCAGCAGGAGAAGCCCGATGTGCTGCTGAGCGATATTGGGATGCCAGAGCAGGACGGCTATTCGCTGATTCGAGAGGTGCGATCGCTGCCGCCGGAAATGGGTGGCATGATTCCCGCCGCTGCATTAACCGCCTATGTCAGGGATAGCGATCGCCTCCAGGCGCTTAGTGCTGGCTTTCAACTCCACATTCCCAAGCCGATCGACCCCACCCGCTTGCTCCAGGTGGTGAATCAGTTAGCGGCACAACTGCCATCCACGACTCTGCCTTCTGCACACCGCCTGTAGGGGGATTGCCGTAAAATGAAATCCCAATCAACCCCCCGTTTTCGCCTGGTGCGGCGAAAACGGGGGGTTGATTGAACAGCAGCTCCTTACAGCGCTTTGCGCTGAGATAGAACCAAAGTTTTTGTTGAG